>CALFRW010000202.1 GCA_937919135.1 uncultured Haloplasmataceae bacterium | reverse complement strand
TTTTTAGTATATAATTTTTATGAGACATATTTCCAACCCTTTCAATTTATTTGTATAAAATTAATTGTATCAGGTTATTGGAAACTCATCTCATCTTTTGTCATAAAAAAGTGGTGTAGGCTATCTACCTACACCAAATATTATGCAACCTAATAATACCTTTTTGTCTCTTACAGGTTCAATTTTATAAAAAAACCTACATACTATATGTATGTAAGTTTAAATATTAACGATTAATCTCTAATGTTTAAAAAGTTTTCCATTCTACGAACTTGACGTGTTAGACTGTTTAAGCGACGATTTATTTCCACGATTTCTCGTTCCATGCGGTCTAAACGAGCATCAATATTATATTGTCCTTCACCGATTAAAGACCCTGTGAATGGTTGAGGAGCCTGTGGGAATCCTTTTTGCCCTGTCCCTGGGAAAGGGCCTTGTTGAAACATACTTGGTTGTTGAGGGTACATTCCAGGAGGTTGAGCATACATTCCTTCATGTAATGGTGTTGTTCCATACATTCCTGGTTCTGCAAATGGTTGTTGAGGATACATTATTTCACTCCTTTATCTGATATTTCACTAGTATAGTATGTTTTAATTATAATTATGTGCCTACTTAACTTCTCAATAATCAGAAATCGATGTTATAATTTTAGAGGAGATTTAATATGCGACTTGATAAATTATTGGCTAACCTAAAATATGGAACTCGTAATGAAATAAAAAAAATGATTAAAAATAAAATAATCATGGTTAATGGTAATATTGTCAATGATAGTAGTTTACATGTTGATGAAGAAAACGATAATATTACTGTTAATGGTAAAAAAGTCAATTATCGGGAAAATATATATTTAATGCTTAATAAACCAAAAGGTTATATCTCAGCCACATTTGATAATTATCATAAGACCGTGATTGATCTAATTGCTAGAGAAGATCGGATTTATAATATCTTTCCTTGTGGGAGATTAGATATTGATACTGAGGGCTTACTTATCTTAACTAACGATGGTAAGTTTGCTCATAAGTTGATGCACCCGAAAAAGGAAGTTTCTAAAACTTATTATGCAGAAGTAGAAAAAACCCTTACTAATAATGATATTAGCTTATTTTCCAGTGGTTTAGAGATATTAGCTGGTAATAATAAAAGCTACAAAACTAAAAAAGTAATTTTACAAATAATTACTGGAAACAGTTGTTACGTTACAATTAGTGAAGGTAAATTTCATCAAGTTAAAAGAATGTTTAATAAAGTTAATAACAAGGTAATTTATTTGAAACGCATTAAAATTGGAAGTTTGAAGTTAGATGATGAATTAAAGCCTGGAGAATACAAAGAATTATCTGAAAGTGAGATAAAGTTACTATTTGATAATCAATATAAATTGGAGGAATATAAATGAAAGATTTTTATGAACAGTTTAAAACTTATCGTGATGATTTTATTAATGATTTACAAGCTTTACTAAAAATTCCTAGTGTACTAACGGAGTTTAACCCTGAAAAAGCGCATCCATTTGGTTATGGAATTCAAGAAGCATTGGAATATATGCTTAATATAGCGAACAGGGATGGTTTTAAAACCAAAAATGTTGATAATTATGCTGGTCATATTGAATTTGGTGAAGGTGAAGAAATACTCGGGATTTTATGTCATTTAGACGTTGTGCCTCCTGGTGATGGCTGGAAGTTCCCACCTTTTAGCGCAACTATAGATGATGGCAGAATATATGCTCGGGGAGCATTAGATGATAAAGGACCAACAATGGTTGCTTATTATGCCCTAAAAATGTTAGTCGATTTAAATGTTAAATTTAATAAACGTGTCAGAATCATATTAGGTACCGACGAAGAATCAGGCTGGCGAGGATTAAATTATTACTTAAATAAAGAAGCAATGCCTGATATTGGGTTTGCTCCCGATGCATCTTTCCCACTGATTTATGGCGAAAAAGGAATTCTAAATGGAACTTTTAGTGGTAAGTGTGATAATAATGGTTTATATCATTTAGCGTTTGGTGAAAGAACTAATGTTGTGCCTGATAAGGCAGTAGCAACTATTGATGCGAAGCATAAATCTTCTTATCTATCTTTCCTAAAAAAATCGAACTACAAAGGCGAAGTTAAGGAATTAGCTGCGGAAAGGATTCAAATTGTTGCTTATGGGAAAAATGCTCACGCAATGGAACCAGATGATGGACTTAATGCGGGCTTTATTATCTTAACATTTTTAAATGAACATCTTGACAATGATTTTGTGAAATTTGCCTGTAAATATTTAACATTTGATTCACGCATGAAGAAAACCGGGGTAAATTATCGCAATGATATTATGGGTGAGCTTACATGTAATGTCGGAATTGGAAAGTATGAAAATGAGCAATTTAGCTTGATTTTAAATTATCGCTATCCAATTAATACCGATATTAAGAAAATGACTGAAGTTTTAACTGAAAAAGCTCAAGAATTTGGCTTTAATTATCAAATTAAATCTGATTCAAAACCACATTATGTCGACCCAGAAAGTGATTTGGTGAAAACTCTACACCAAGCGTATATTAAATATACTAATGATCATAAAACACCACTTTTAACTATCGGTGGGGGTACTTATGCACGAGGATGTAAAAATGCGGTCGCATTTGGACCGGAATTTCCTAATAAAGAGGCTTTAATACACCAACCTAATGAATATGCAGAACTAGAAGACTTGTATAAAGCTTGTGCAATTTATTGTGAAGCAATTTATAATTTAATTAAATAGGTGTTAAAATGCGTTTACGTAAAGTAGCAAATGCTAATGAAATTTTACATAAAAACCCTGATTATGTAATTTTACAGCCCCAAGCATATAAAGGGAAATGGAAGCAATATTTTAATAATAATAATCCCATCCATATTGAAATCGGTACTGGTAAGGGAAAGTTTATCCATGAAATGGCAGAAATATTTCCAAATATTAATTTTATTGGTATTGAAGTAGTTGAAAGCGTTATAATTAGAGCCGTTCAAAGAATAAAACAAAATCCATTACCTAATGTAATCCTTCTTTGTGTTGATGCTATGCTTTTAAATGATGTTTTTGAAGTAAATGAAGTATCACGAATATACTTAAACTTTTCTGACCCCTGGCCTAAAAATCGTCATGAAAAAAGACGCTTAACTTATAAATCTTTTTTGGAAATTTATCAGAAGATTTTAATAGCTAAAGGAGATATTCATTTTAAAACTGATAATCAGAAATTATTTGAATATTCATTAACCAGTATGTCAGAAGCAGGAATGGTTTTTAAGAATATTAGTTTAGATTTACATAATTCAAATATCGCTATAAATGTTTTAACTGAGTATGAAGAGAGGTTTAGTAATTTAGGAATGCGAATTTATCGCTTAGAAGCAAATTTTAAATAAGGGTCATTAACTTGACCTTTTATAATATAAGAGTGATATAATTGAAACATTAGACTTAATAGGATAAAATATTGATTAGTAATACCATATATATAAGGAGTCGTAATATTATGAAAGTTGAATGTAGGGAGAAATTGATTAATCACATTATGTTTCCTAAAGGAATAGTAAAAGTTTATCATTTAATTTTTATTATACTTGCAATTGTTATCATCTATTTATTTGTCTTTTTTACTGGGGGGACCAAATATGTTTATTCTCATACCATGTATATTCCAATTATTCTTGCGTCAATCTCATTTGGGGTTACAGGTGGAATAACAGTAGGACTTATAGCGGGGATTCTTCTTGGGCCACTTATGCCCTTAGATACTATTACAGGTGAGCATCAAGCATTTATGAACTGGTTTTATCGCTTAATTATTTTTATTGTGATTGGACTTATTAGTGGTTTATCTTTTAATGCCTTTAGAAAAAGCATGCAAAAAATAATTAAATTAGTATCTTTTAATCAAGAGACTGATATTCCTAATGTTAGCTTACTTAATCGTTATTTTTTAGCTAACAAGACTGATATAAAATATTTACTTACTGTGGTAATAAATAATAATGAAAATATCATCGATTTATTTAGTCGTAAACATTATATAATTTTGCTTACTAATCTCTATCAACGGATAAAAGCTGTATTACCCAAGGAAACTCAAATATTTCAAGCTGAATCAAATAAATTATGGATCTGTTTGGCAAGTATTAATATTGATTATTTTATTGAAAAAATAACTAGTTCTTTAAATGATAATTTCTTAATCGATAATATACCAATTTATGTTGAAATATCAATTGGGATTGTAAAATTTGAAAAACATGATTTAATTGAGGAATTTAAAAATTCTGATGCAGCAAGTACTTACGCTCACAAACTTAATTTACAATATTTATACTATAATCCAAAATATACAGTGGTTTCAAAAAATATTGAATTATTAGGACAATTTCGTGATGCGTTATATACAGAGCAGCTCGAAGTTTATTATCAACCTAAAGTTGATTTATTAACAAATAAACCAATTGGATTAGAAGCATTATTACGTTGGACTCATCCAGAAAAAGGTCCGATCGCTCCCCTAGATATTATTCCTTTAGTTGAAGAAACACATTTAATAAATCCATTAACAGATTTAGTTTTGAAACGTAGTTTACAAACTTTAGTTAAGTTACAAAATGTTGGTATATATACTACTGTATCTGTTAATGTTTCAGCAAAAAATTTACATCAACCACAATTTTTTGAGAGTATTATCGATTTAATCAAAAAACACGATGTTAATCCTAGCTCATTAGAACTAGAATTAACAGAATCAGTATTGATGGAAAACATTAATGCTAATAGTTTAATATTAGATGAACTAAAACGATCACAAATCCGTTTATCAATAGATGACTACGGTACAGGGTATTCCTCTTTATCATATTTAAATCAATTACCGATTAAGATTGTTAAAATTGATAAATACTTTATTATGAATATGCTTAATGATGATGGATTAAAAAATATCGTTAAATCGACAATTGATTTAATCCATAAGTTAGGTATGAAAGTTGTTGCTGAGGGTGTTGAGTCTAAACTGATTGCCGAGTCTTTAGTCAAAATGAATTGCGATATGGGACAAGGATATTATTTTGCTAAACCAATGAATAAAAAGGCTTTATTTAACTGGTTTCTAAATAATAATTTAGACTAAACGGTGTATATATAATTGAAACAATTATAGGAGGATAAAATGGCTGAAATAAAATTTGAAATTACCAAAAAATTAGGTATAATATCTGAAAGTAGTAAAGGCTGGACAAAGGAGTTGAATATGGTTAGTTGGAATGACAAAGAACCTAAATTCGATATTAGAGAATGGAGTCCAGATTACACCAGAATGGGAAAAGGAGTAACTTTCTCACAAGAAGAATTTTTGAAATTAAAAGAAATAATTTCAACAATTGATATCTAAATAAAAAAGGCCCCGTGTATCACACTTTTGTGATTTGCGAGGCTTTTTTTTATTTATATCTGTCAATATGCAAAATTTAACATGATTAGATAATATCTGACAAAAATTTCTAAAAAGTCTAACAAAACCTAAAAAGGTGTGCTATAATTTAATTATTGGCTATTATCGTTCATAAGAAGTGAATCACTGTAGATTCGAAAATTAAAACTTTATGAGGAGTGGTAAAAATGGGTAAAAAAATAAATGCAAAGATTAAACGATTAGGTAACTTTAGCTCCGCTACTATGATATTACAAGCGGGAAAAACAAAAAATGAAGTGGTAGTAGATGAAGTCGTAAAAACTAAGGATGTCGTCAAAGCATTAATGAATGAAACAAAACCGAAATTGGAGCTAAAGTTTAATCCGTCTGAGTTTCGACGGGATAACCTCATATTCAATACAATGAAAATGGAAGAAAAGTTAGCATCAGAAAAGTATTACATTATAGGGTTTAAGAAACTAAAAGATATTAAAGGCTCCTTTTATCTAAATTTAAGGGATGCGGACCCACAAATAAAGGATGTACTTAATAACAAAAATAAACGTATTTCGGAAAAACTCTCTAAAATCTTTGATATTACCGTTCGCCCTTATATGGATAATGAACGGGCGATTCAATTAAAACGAAATGATTTTTTAAAAAGATTTAACCAGTTAATATATGATATGATAAAGGATTTGACAAATGGATTTAAAGATATTAGAGAAGTTTCTGTGGTAAAGGATCAGTCTATTATTGGTAATTTCAACAATTTTATTAATACTACTGATAGGACTATTTTCACCGACAAATGTTTTGATTCTGAACCATTAAAAAAACGCTTAGAACGTGCGATTAAAAAGAAAGTTAATTCAAAGATAATTTTTCTTACTGAACAAATACTTACAAATCAATTTTCTCTTACTTCTTTAGGGACAAAACTTGGTGAAATTTACCAGTTATTCTTAAGGGAAGTGAATACTGAAGAGATGAAGACTAAGTATCTCTCTTCAAAAGGAAAACGAGGCAGGGAGAAGGAATTAGAGGCACGTCTTTCACATTCAAACTACTACTATTATGAAGTAAATAGTGGCCAGGAGAAAAAAACTTTGAAAGGTCAGGCTATTCCTGAACTTTATCAACTTGTTAAAACAAAGGGCTGGAATTATGTTGACAATGTCATCGTGAACCAATATAAACTGGATAGACTATTGTTGAAAATAAAAACATTAAAAATTTATTCTGCACAAAAAATAGAGCAAAGGGATTTGATAAAAGCGGTAGATGAAATTATAGTTCAGATCAAAAATCACTACAAGGAGCATGTGTCTTCTGCAGTGGAGCCGTCCTTAGTATGTAAGTACATCCTTTCTGAGACTCATAAATATATTAAAGGGCGCTTCCGGAAGATAAATAAAAATAAGCATCATGAAAATCTTCAAGAACTGGTACGGGTTGTGTTTGAAAGAGATAAAATTATTTCCAAGTGTATAAATCATTTTCGAAATCAAATACGCACCTTTTCATTCTATAAAGGGCGAAACAAACTACATTTTATGGAAAAAGGTGAACAGGTATACTATTCGAGTAAATCTTTAATTAAGTTAAACCGTAAGGAAACACTGTTTAAAAGTATTAATAATGTTACCACTTTGGTGCAACTATCTCTAACAAATCGTATGCGGATAATCGATAAGGAATTAGCGGTTGATTATATAGGTTCCAGTACGAATGACAATAAGTTATTTAGTTGTTTAGATTACCAAAATTATTATAAGTGGTATGATTTAACTATAAATAGCAAGGGAATGAAGTTTGCGAAAAATTATCTTCAAGATATTATCACGATTATTCGAAATATGCGAAATAATATCTCTCACTATAATGTAAAAATCGATGATATTTTTAAGGTGAAGAGTGAGGTTGAAAATTTTGATGTCAATGAAGAGTATAAACGATTATTGAATTATTATGATTTAGCCTTTTTAAGAAAGCTTTACAATAATAACTTGGCAAAAGGGTTTATGGAAAAACCTTTCTATCCTTATATCATTGAATACTATAATAATAGTTTACAGGACACGCTTTCTTATTTACCACGACCAAATAAAATTATATCTAAGCTTAAATTGTTTGATGAAGTGGATAATTTACAGGCATATAATTACATGTTAAAAATAATTTACTATGGCAGTTTTCAAAAGGTTATTTATAATAAGTATCCACTGTACCGTGATAAGTATAATAATCAATTACTATCCAACAAGCATCATCAAGCAGTGACAGGAGCGACGATAAAAGCAGGTCATGAGGATATACAGTCGAAAGTATCTCGACATGATGGATATTATATGTGGTGGCAAGCATTTATTCAATTTGCTTTTTCGGATTATTTAAAAGAGACAGGTCTAATGAATCATTTTCAATTTTCTTTAGATGAAAATGATGATAGTAAATTTGCAGCTTTTATAGAGTATTTTCAAGCTAATAAAGCGAATATTTTAGAACTAAAAGGTGATAAAAAAGAAGTATCCACAAACATTATCGCTATTTCAAAGTTCTTAAGAAAACGTGATTTATCAAGTTTGAAACATGAATTTGAAAAGTATGCAGCAACGGATCCTCATCCAAGTATTTTACAAAACATTCGTATCATTAAGCTCTTGTTAGAAGTAGACAACACAGATCCAATAATTCATGAAGATCTTAAAATAAGTAACCTTAAAGGTAGTGAAGTGTTACAGCTAGTTATAAGAAAATATGACATTTTGAAAAGTGATAAGATAGACAAGCTAAAGGGATTTGAAAAGCAGGTAAACGATTGGATTTTAGCGCAAATTGATAAATTCTCAGACCAAAACGCTAGAGTTCTAAAACAAGATAAAGAGGGAAAAGATATTTTAATTAATATATATAAACAAGGAGAAGGAAAGAAAGATCCAGTTCTTGTTACCCATGGACATTTAAAGGAAGCATATCGAATTGGATTTTTAGATATTATCGCAGATTACTTATCAACGACTGAAATCGCTAAGAATAAGGAAAAGCATCTACCTGCCTATTCGGATTTAGTTTATAAAGCTAGTAAAGATAATGTGCAGTATAATGAAAAGATTCAAAAATTTATAATAGATTTAAAAGAGAAAAAGGAAGATGAGGAAAAACTTAAAGCTATTATTAATCAGGATAAGGAAGCTGCTTTAGTTTCTCTTAACGCTTCAAATTTATATGATTTTTATAAAACCTATTTTGAAGGGTTCTATATCACTCAGTTAACGAACATTATTATAGGAATTTATTCACGATTAGCCTCACGGTATTACCAGTTAGAACGTGATTATCATTACTTTTTAGTTGGATTAGATAATAAAAATCCAATAAAGGATTCAAATGAAATATTAAAAAAGAAATCTGAAGCAGCAAAATTTTTGAGTTTTAATCAAAATAATGACAATAAACCAGCAAAAGAAGTTAGAAATGAGTGCTTACACGGAAATATATTTCAATATGATAGAAGTCTTAATTACAGGAACATAATTGAACTAGTTAAGGAAGCTTATAATGACTTTGAATATCATACAGCTTTAAGAAATAACCATAATGAAATGATTTCCAACCTATTGAACGAATATCATATTGAAACACAGTTTAATGTAAAAACAAAGAAACACGATATGAAAATTAGAAACCATCTATTAGGACTTAATCATAAAATGAGGCAGAAATATAAGTTAAATGATTTTTATTTAAAGCATGACTATCACCTATCGATTATTAGAGGCTTCTTCGATTATCATTTAAGAAGTATATATATTTTAAATGAAAACTGAATGTTACAATAAATGTAATAGCTCACCCCAAAACCGAAGGGGTCTAAAACCTACTGGGTACATTATAATTAGCACTATAAGTAATAGCTCAC
>CALFRW010000201.1 GCA_937919135.1 uncultured Haloplasmataceae bacterium | reverse complement strand
TAGCATTACTCCAATATCATCTAGCAAGACTTCATCGAGATCACGAAATTTCATTGCTTTTTTGCGATTACTTTGTAAATGATTTTGATACTGATTTAGCTTGATTAGAAGCGACTTCGCTGACTTGGAAATTTCTTTTTCGTGATTTACAAGACTTATTATTTGATTAAATAACTCCATATTAATTTTTGTGGTAAACATATTACATACCCGATCGTACATATTGTGAGCTTCATCAATTAAAAGAATTAACTGTTTCGTATCATAATCAAAAAAGCGACGTAAATATACTCTTATATCAAAAACGTAATTATAGTCTCCAATGATAATCTCACTATATAAAGCAAGGCTTAGCTGATATTCAAAAGGACAAATTTCATGCTTTTTCGCATAAAATAAAATATTATGATAATCAAAATCATCTTCATTTTCATAAATATCAATAACAGCATCATTTAATTTACCATAAAAATCCCGTGCATACGGACAATCCTTAGGGTTACATTTAACACAATCATTAATACAGATTTTATCTTTAGCTGTTAGTACTAGTGACTTAATTTTTAAGTTGCTATGTTCTCGCATCAAATTAATAGAACTTCGAGCTACATCTTTAATAATGGATTTAGCTGTTAAGTAAAAGATTTTATCCTCTTTATACTTCAGTGACATAATTGCGGGATAAATCGTTCCTAAACTCTTCCCTATACCTGTAGGTGCACAAATAAAACAATTATTATTAGCTTCAATTGTCTCTTGAACATGATTAATTAAGTCCAATTGACCTTTTCGGTATTCTGGATATGGAAAAGATAACTGTGAAATACTAGCTAACTTTCTTTCATGAAAGGCATCAATTGCTTTTTGAAATTGTAGATACCTATTGATTGTCTCGATAAAAAAACTTTCAAGTTCTGGATATGAATACGATCTAGTAAAATATTTACGCTCATAGTTATATCGATTTACATAAAGTACTGATATATCTATTTCATGACTTTTATCAAGTTCCAATTTATCATAAAGCATTAACCCATAAAATTTAGCTTGAGCAAAATGAGCTAAATGTTTTGTTTCAGATAAGCCTTCAAAAGAATGAGTGCTTTTTATTTCAATAATATGATAAGTATCACCGTTTTTATCTAGAATATCAATCCGACCTTGTAAATAAAATTCATAATCATCAACTTCATAATTAAATTTTAAAAATACTTCTTTTTCACCAGAATCACTTTTTTGGATTTCTTGATGAATTATCGTACCATCATGGAGATTATGCTTTTGAACCATAGCAGGCAATATATCTCCTTCCGAATAAACAAAATCTACTATATCTCTTACTGATGCTTTTATTTCTTTTTTCAAATCAATCACCAGTTCTATCTTATCATATAAATAAATGATAAAACATAAGAAAAGAAAAAATGGTTACTTTTATAACCATTTAATCATCATCATTTTCTCTCGCTTTCATAGCTTCAACTTCCTTCTTACTAGTATCATGTTCATCATGCTCTCGATCAATATATTCTTCCGAAAATTCTTCACGATACGCAAAAGTTCCAGGATATTGACTCGATAACCGATTAAAATATTCTTCCGTATCAAAATCATCTATTTCATCAGTATCCTTTGCTTGTCTAATTAAATCACTTATAAAAACAATAAGTAATAAAAAGATAATAATTCCTAAAATATAATATCCCATAAAATCACCTTTCTTTGATTTACTTATTATTATTTTTATCAGTATTAACCAATTTATACAAGTGGTTAAAAATTCAAATACAGGTTTATTAAGGTTTCTTTAATAATATATTCTACTTACAGTAATATCTGTTCCTACTAACTAATTTGAAAAAACAAATCTTAAATAATATGAAAAAAGAATACTTGTAATAAAAACATCCTGCAAGATTTGCACATTGTAGTATCTTTTTAACTAAAATAATATGATTTAAAAGTTGGTAGATTGAAAATTTCACAATTTAATTGGGGGAATAAGATTCCATGACCTTTCTGATATCAAGTGACCAAATACCACCTTCATAAATATTCTAAATAAAGCTATATCAGCCTCACTGAGAGACGCATAGCCTTTCGTATCACCTATCCATAACGATTTGAAACGTTCACCGTTAACTGATATTGAAGCCTTCTCAATAACCGATTCATCTGATAAATAAGATTGGCTGTCAGTTATTTCACTTTTGGTAATAGGTTTAGTTCGCACCATGTGCTCATCTAATATGGATTGAAGTACATTCTTCTTTTCGAGGATATCACCATCACAGTACATATTACCTGTAACAGTGATAAAATGGTTAGTTCCACCTGAAACATAAACCTCAACTCCTATCTTTTGGTTGTTAATATAGTATTTTGTCTTGTCATAAGTAAAGTCTCCAACTTTGAAATAGATGTGTAATTCACTACCTGACGGACTATATTCCATATAACAACCACTGAATTCATCTACAATACTTTGAGCGATATGTTTTAGATTACCAGTACTATCAAAACAATCATCTAAATCAACTGAACAAATGTCATGACCAACTAAGAAACCAATACCATCATAACTATTTATAGACATTAATGCAGTGTTGAAATCATTAAAAGTATCTAGTTGATCAGGTTTTGCTCGTTTATTGTTCACTGGATTGTAAGGAGCTTTTGTTTTTTTACCATTTCAGTCCTCATACCGCCAGCAGCAAAATTGTCTTAAACTACGAAGCTGGTAAGGTAAGTTTTCATATTAATTGTTCATCCGTTAACCTCCTTGTCTTTTAGAAATATGAGTAGGAAATAATTCTATTAGATTAGAAATTTAATCCCCTTGAAAATGTTTATCATGTAATACAATTTAGAAACATTTTTTTCCCCCTCTACCTATTAGCGTAAAATTAAGTTGATTCGAACCCCTTATTTCAAAAATAATGTTATAAAGAGGAACATCAATTACTACAAAACAAAAAAACACCTGTGTAATACACAGATGTAATTAGGTTAAATTTTTAAAATTGTAATTTAGTTATAAGAAACCCAGAAATAACCAATGTTAGTGGTTTACTGGGTTAATTTTTGAAGACATTATTGAATCTTCATACGTTTTTTGGCTTTTTTTGTTTTTAGATGATTTTCAGTTTTTTTTGGTAGTCTATAGTGTGATTATCCTTAATTTACCATTAACCTAAATTATACTTTATTAAATCTTTAGCGTCAGTAAAAACGTTGTGAAACCTTTGTAATAATTCCCTATCATTACTTAAAAGCAATGTACACGATGAATCAAAACAAACAATTTCCACTGTAGCTAATGGATGTTGTATTCTAACATCTTTTGTCCACAACGATGAATTACCATCAACAAAAGGAATTACATCTAAGTTATTTATATCGATATTGACATCTTTTTTAAATCCAGACAAAACTCCCCATACAAACTGAATATTATTTGAATGTAGAACTTTAGCTAATTTCTTTCCGTCTATAAATATAATGTTTTTTCCGTTAAATTCTTTAGGGTAGATATTTAGTAGCACCTCTAAAAAATACTGTCATCCGCTCTGCTACCAAAGTAACAATGAAAAAAGTTTATGGTTATGATGATATTGCTTTATTCGATTAGAGAATTAGTGAAAGTGCTGGTGAATGAGTTAGTGCATAAACTTTTGATTACTTTCACTAAATAAACATCACAATTTCAATGCTGATAAAGCTTTTGTGAATTTAGTGAAATAGTTTGAAACTTCTCAAACAAATAAGGTTAAATATATAAAAATAGTGTGATAGATATGAACTGTATAAACTTCACATTTTATTCATAACTTTCATCAAACATTAAATAACATTGTGATCATTAGATTTAATTATGTGAACGAGCGAAAAAGTTAATTCATCTGTACTTTCACTAAATTAACCAAGAAAAGGGTGGGAATAACATGAGAGATTAACTTGTACTAGATAATTACTTTGTCCTAATCCCTATAGCGATAATGTAATGTTAGATGAATAATCAAACAGAAAACACTATCTTAGAAAAACCTGTTGAGTATTCCAACTATATACCTAATATGATAAGTGGTGAAATACCTGATGATTTCAGCTACTATTGGATCATTAAACGTCAACAACTTACGATTAATGACTAAATGAAATATACTTATTAAAGGCGAGATTGGATTCGCTGGTTGTGAAATATTAGATGGTAGACTTATCCTTTCAAAAGCTGTAAAACTGCTTAGAATGGCTTAATAACTCCTTCTACTTAGGGATAGGGGGGGTTCAATCTCCACAACTTTTTAAAAGAGCAACGGGCGGGGGGGGGCACCACACAAAAAGTCACGGTTTCAAACAAGGTATATGAAAGCAATTATGTCGGTAATGAGAGCATGGATTTGAATGAAATTGGTAAACCTGAAATTTATAACACAATAAAGAGGAAACACTAACAAGCTGACGAGTCTAACAAGATTTAAACAATATTGGTGACCAATAACCTATTTGAAATTGAGAAATAACTTGTAAACCAACTCGTTCATAGGTTTGATAGAACTAAAGAAAACGCCTTTATTTATGGTAATGGAACTCTCGATAGCCCTACATAATTTAAACGCCACAGTAGGCGTAAAAATCGGTGTAACAGCCTCTTAATTCTCAGTTTTAAAACTAAAGTACAAAAAAATACAGTGTGGAATCTAAATAATGAAATCACATCTCATTCAACAAACATAATTAAAAGGGTAAGAACCAGAATAGACATCTGAATTCTTACCCTTTTTACTGTACATCTTAGTTCGGTTTTTTCATGTAATTTATTTTGCGTAAACGTTATGCTTAAAGTTCATTTTAATGGCAAGAAAACACCCTTTTTTAACGTTTTAAGGGCTATTTTTAGCCTAAAACCTAAACAAATAGACGAAATGAAAAGCAGCATAAATCCGTAAAAGCATATTAACATAAGAGTTTTTTAGATTTTACCACAATTTTTTTATACTTTTTACTACCCCCCTAGCTAATTCCGCGAAAATTCACACGAAAGCCTGGCGCGGTCAACAGGAGTATAGTTGTAGAGATTTGAATCCCCCCTCCTGTCATGATTTGGAGAAAAAGTCTATTTATCTTCCTTAACCTCATGTTCTAATTGTACGAATCTATCGAAATCACTTTCATATAATCTATCTTGAATAATTCTATATTTTTCAAATTCACTTTCTGCATGTGCTTTTGCAATTTCAGCTGATACTTTACCTGCATCTTGTAATATATCACGATCCATTAACTTCAAAAAACCATTTAAACGTTCTTCCCAATCTTCCATAGTCATCGGTATTCGTCTCATCGCTTGAAGTTCAGCAATATCCAGATAGGCTGACACAATTCTTTCCAATTGTCTAATTTCATCTTGTGTTAAATAATTCTTTGCAACAGTAACATCACTTTTATGTATTTTCCCATTTGGTGAACCATCCCAAGAAGTCAAACCCATGTGTTCCCTATCAGCATTTGCACGAATGTAAATTACTTCAGCTGCAGTTTGTCCATGTATACTATAGTGCATCTTGTTCTGTATAGCAGCAAAAAATCTCTTTGTTGTTTTTGCAGATGTATCATAATCAAGGGAAGTTGCATAAATATCCGTAATTTTTTGATAAAATTTCCGCTCTGACATTCGAATTTCACGAATTTTTTCGAGTAGCTTATCAAAATACTTTTCCGTTAATACCGAACCGCCATTTTTTAATCGTTCATCATCCATTACCCATCCTTGGATCGTGTAATCCTTCACTATTGTGTTTGCCCATTTACGAAACTGAACTGCTCGTTCATTATTGACTTTAAAACCAATAGCTATTATCATTTGTAAATTATAATGTTTTACATTACGATTAACTTTTCTTGTACCTTCTGTTTGAACTATTCGGAAATTCCTAATAGTTGCCTCGTCAACCAATTCTCCATCGTCATAAATCTTTTTTATATGCTCATTTATTGTTGGAACCTCAACATCATACAATGTTGATAACATTTTTTGTGTCAACCAAATATTTTCATCTTCGTACCGCATTTCAATACTATCAACCTGGTCTCCTACTGATGCAACATATGTTAAATACTCTGCTGTACTAGAACGAATTGTTACTGTATTCTTCTTTTTTACCATTATATAGTCCCCTCCTTTTGTGTTTTAACTAAACTCATTTCATTTATGCCTTGCCATTCTTTGTTAAGTACTTTGTGGTTGCTTCCTGGACTGATATGTTATCACCAAAAGTCTCTTCTAGTAACTTCGAATAATCTATAACTACATATCTTGGCGTATTATTTTTCAATATAACAACAGAGCCTTTCTCATCAACCATACGGGCAACTTTCGAAAAGTTTTGATTTGCGTCAGTAATAGATATTAAATTATTAAGATCCACCTTCATTATTTCACCACCATTTTGATCATATTTTAATTATAATATTTTTTTAGGATGAATTCAACCTATTTATGTATGTTTAAAAGTATAATCAGTTACAAAAAATTAATTAAATACTTCTCCCTCCACTTAACCCCTCTACTTTTTCAGTGGTTGCTATGGTTCCACCAACAATCAAAAAAGGGAATCCTAGCACTTGAGTCTCTAGTTATTTAACTTTGAGATTACCAAGTGTAGGGATACCCTTTATATGTGGATTCTTTAAACTTAAATTTCTTGTGTCAACACCACGCTCTCGACGTGCGTTTATACTTTAATGTTGCTAATGTTACGCGAATATTGGCCTTTCAGTATATAGTATACCCGCTTTTGATTTTAAGGGCTATTTCTAATTTTAGAAATTTTTATAAATTTTTGCTATCATACTTAGTTTTTAAAAAATTAAAGACAATATAAACAAACACTATTATGTTCCATATTATGAATTTAATTAATTCCATTT
>CALFRW010000200.1 GCA_937919135.1 uncultured Haloplasmataceae bacterium | reverse complement strand
AAGTATCAAATCAGCGTTAACGTTAACTTTTACTGAAGGGGTAAATAGTGGCTTAAATTATTATTTTAATGATGAACAGACCTTTAATGAGTTCCGTGCCAATTATGTGCGAAATGCTAGTGATTCTCAGGCTGGAAATGAAGAATTTACCGAACATTGGGAATTAACTGATAATAACTCACTTATAAGAACCAATTTCGATGTGGGAGGTCCTGATGAAAATGTGGCATCATTATATTTAAAAAATCATACCTTTTCGAATTTTGAAGCTACATTAGTCTACCGTAATACGACAGGTGCACAAGGTTGGATTGGAATAAATAGTGGCAACAGGTTAGAAAATAAACGTTTTATTGATGATGGTCAAGGCTTCTTTATTCAAAGAGAAGGAATTGCGACGATATGGGGAAAGGATATTGGTGGACCATATGAAAAATTAGTTCCTAGCTATAATCTAAAAGATTGGCATGTGCTAAAAGTTAAAGTAGTAGGAAACGAAGTTTATATGTATGTTGATGATTTAGTAAATCCTGTATTTACAAAAACCTTAGATGTCTTGCCACAAGTAGGAGAAATCGGCGTTATGACATCTGGTAGTGCTCCGATGGAAATAAAGAGTTTAGCGGTAAAATATTTGGATGAAGCTGGGAACCCACTTGATTTCGATAAAATATCCACAATTCAAATTGAAAACAAAATAACTGAAGCAGTAACTGGTGATGATCATCCACTTGTTGTCGTTCCTGAAGAGGTAGATGAAAAGACATATACAGTCTTTAGTTCCA
Source organism: uncultured Haloplasmataceae bacterium (assembly GCA_937919135.1). Lineage (GTDB taxonomy): Bacteria > Bacillota_I > Bacilli_A > Haloplasmatales > Haloplasmataceae > CALFRW01. The sequence goes on along the minus strand of CALFRW010000200.1, from coordinate 466 downwards.
ATAAGAATATCTGTTTTTATCATAATGGTATCCTTTACTTCATTGGAGAAGGTGAAGTTACGATATCAATTATTAGTAACTTGAATGTTGATGCTAAAGATACGATGACGATTCATGTAAAGAAAGCGGCGACAGAACCAATATACTATTATCCAGAGGAAGCTGAAAATAAAAATAATGAGGAAAAACCAGGTATACCTAATAGTACTGCTATTATATCTTGTGTTGCTTTAGTTGGTGTAACTACCTTATTAATAGTGGTAATAAATAAAAAGAAATGGAGCTTTTAAATGAAAAATAATATTGTCATATTTTGTACAGTCTGTATATTGACAATATTGGTAGGCTGTACAGGTAAGGAGCAAATGATAAATAAAAGTGATCTTAAAACATATAATTTAAGTCCAATCGAATATGTTAAGACAGTAACCGCACAACCGATTAATGCAGAACAAGTAAATCTCGC
>CALFRW010000199.1 GCA_937919135.1 uncultured Haloplasmataceae bacterium | reverse complement strand
TAAATTAATTAAAAAAGTTCAACTTTTTGTGTCCAAACTATTGACTTAAGTCCATGTTGTGTGTATTTTTTATATCCATTATTATAATGATTTCTTCTAGTGGATATAAGACTAAGGCAGTAATATACTACAGTCCTGATTGGACTATACAAGGTGATTATGCCAATTTAATTAATGTGAGTGTTGACAAAAGTATATGGGAGTTATATAATTGGTATTTCAAAGAAATTAAAGACCCTACAAGTTATAAAGGTGCTGATGATGAGGATTATGGAGATATAAAACTGTGGATAGGAATATATCATACAAAACAAATTGAACCAAACAATCGTGATGTATTTATGGTAATCTATCGTGGCGCTACAGTACCACAAAAATCGAAAAATAAAGAACAAGGATACACCAATATTTTTAGGGTTAAATCTAATATTGACCAATATGTAAATAGCAATCAAGATTATTACTTAATTGACTATGGACCTATAAATAAAAATTCTGGTAAAAAATATATTATATCTACAACACAAGGAGTTACTTCAGATGGTCCTGAATTTTCCATGACACTATCTGAAGAAATTATTTTACGTAAAATGTATATTATTTCAGAAACTAATGATCCAAATTATTATACAGAATTTAATTATGTAAATGAAAGAAATAACTATTCTAAATCAGAGCAATATCATTACGGTTTTATGGTTATTGACACTCCAGCTAATGATTTTCATATCAAGTTGAATCTATATGCAGAATTTACTGACTGGGATACGAGTTTATTTAAATCAAGAGAATGGGCATTTTTCGGTACAAATTTCGAATTTGATAGTAATCGTTAATTATTAATATAAGCATGTTAAGACACATGAGGAAGATTTACTTTGATTAGGTTATTAGCAAATCTTGCTGATAACCTTTTAATTATTTGATATAATTCAAGTAATATTATAAAATAATGATTTATTATTAATTTTTATAAAATAATTAAGATTTATTATACGGATACTAACCTTATTAAATTATATTTGAATTAATCTGGAGGGATATTATGTTAAGATTAGTAAACATTTCAAAATACTACTTAATTAAGAATAACAAAAGGATTTCTGCATTAAAAAATATTTCTTTATCTTTGCCAGAAAAAGGCTTATTTTCGTTTATCGGGAAAAGTGGGAGTGGTAAATCGACACTATTAAATATTTTAGGAGGTATAGATAAACCTGATTCCGGTACCTTTTTATTTAATGGTAAAAATACTAATGATTATAATAGTATAGAATGGGATAACCATCGGGGAAAACAAATCGGTTTTATTTTTCAAGAATATAATTTAATTGCGGAATTAAATGTCGCCGATAATATCGCTTTATCATTAGGTTATCAAGAAATAGATATCCAATTAAAAGTAAAAGCAGTATTAAAACAAGTGGGACTTTCAAACTATGAAAGTAGAAGCATAAATGAACTTAGCGGAGGCGAGAAGCAAAGGATTGCTATAGCTCGAGCACTAGTTAAAAATCCTGCAATGATTTTAGCTGATGAACCAACTGGAAGCCTTGACAAAGAATCAAGCTTATTAATTTTAAAGATTCTAAAAGAAATATCACAGGATAAACTTGTGATATTAGTTACACATGATGATAAAGCAATTGAATTTTCTGATATAATCTACGAATTAAGATCTGGTGAGCTTATTGGTAAAGATATTAAAGATGTGCCAATTAATAAAGAAATTGATAATCAGCGTATTTTTGTTCGAAAACTAAAATTACCATTTAAATATACTAAGAAAATCGCATTAAGTAATTTATTTGAAAATAAAATAAGATTATTCTTTACATTAATATTATTTGTTATGTCCTTAATGTTAGTTTTTATCACATTTTCTCTTAATAAAATTGACTTTGGACAAATCTCTTTCAATACATTTAAAGGTTATAATATTAACGAATTTAACTTCGATTATTCCAGCAATTGTTCTATATGCATTGAAGAAAATCAAAAGCTGCTTAATGATATTCAATCATTGCAAGATAAATATCATAATATAACTATTTTTAAATTATATAAACATAAAATATTGTTAAGCAAATTTGAAGGTAATTTTGAGCACCCTAGCGATGATATATTTTCTGATATTGATAAAATATACAATATCATAATTTATGCTAAATTAACTTCTAAAGATATATTATATGGAAATTTAAGTACAAAAGATAATGAAATACTTCTTACAGATTATATAGCTTACATGTTATTAAGATATAAAATATCTGATGTTCCAAACATTCAACAATTAGTAGGAAAAGATATTATTTTCAAAGTCCAAGAAAATAATTATCATTTTAAAATTGCTGGAATAATAAATACTGACTGTGAAAAATATATGGACTATTCAAGAACATATAGTGATAAAGAAAAAGACATCTTCTTTATAAAACAACTAAATAATTATTCAGCAATTTATTTCTCAAAAGAAAATTTAGCTTATTTTAATAACAGTTCTGATACTATTCAATTATTTTTTCACATTGAAGGGTATTCACCATTTTATTTTATGAAAAAATTATCTAGTAGTATAGATAATGAAACTGTAGTTTATGGTAATATCCCTACAAATAAAAATGAAATAATGTTAACATTACCCAAATTACTAGAGTTTGAGAAAATAACAGCTAACGATTTTCTAACTAATAAAACTTTTTATATTAATAAATGGGTTAATAAAGAAATATTATTGATGCCCGGATATTCTATTGACTCACCATTAGAGAATGGATATAAAATTGTCGGGATTCTCGATAAACCTGATATTGATATTGATAATTACGGTTATAAAAATAGTATGATTGTTACCGATAGTTATTTTGACGAGTATTATAATTACTACTTTAATACCATAACAACAGGAGGCAAAATAACCCTTGACTATAATCATGAAAAACAAACGGTCAATCTGATCAATAATATTGACGAGCTTGGATATGAGCATTCCTCAACAATAAGCACAGAACTATATAATCTAAGAAATGATATATCCTTTTATCAAGAAATTATCTTTTATTTTACCCTATTTAGTTTAATATTAACTAGTTTATTATTATATACTTATATATCTAGTTTAATTGAAAATAAAAAGATTCAAATTGGAATTTTAAGATCCTTAGGAATTTCCGCTTTCGATTGTGGTAAGATATTTGTTTTTGCGATAATGTTAACAATACTATTTGTAAATGTCGTTAATTTTTCAATCCTGATTTTTGTTAATCGTTTATTAAACAATAAATTATCTGAAATGTATAATTTTACCTTTAATTTATTTTACTTTAATACTAATGTATTGGTTACATTATTATTATCTTGTTTAGTTGCGATAATAGCTTCTTTTATCCCTTTAAAAAGGATAATTAAAATGAAACCGATCGATGCGATAAGAAATAAAAAATAAAAATACCTATTCTCTATAGGTATTTTCATTTTTTAATAATTATTAGCTTTCATTTCAAAGTAAGCTTGTGGTCTTAAGCATGTTGGACACAATCCTGGAGCTTTTGGACCAATATGAATATGACCGCATTCACGACAAATCCAGACTACTTTTTCTTCTTTAGCGAATACTTTATTTTCCTCAATATTGCTTGCTAATTTTAAAAATCTCTCTTCATGTTCTTTTTCCACATTAGCGATTAATTTAAAAGCACTGGCAATCTTAGGAAATCCTTCTTTTTTTGCAACTTCAGCAAAAGTTGGATATAAGATGACAAATTCTTCATGCTCACCTTCAGCTGCTGCTTTTAAGTTTTCTAAAGTCGTTCCAATTTTACCAGCAGGATAAGTAGCGGTAATCTCAACTCCATCACCCTCTAAAAAGCTAAAGAAAGGTTGCGCATGAATTTTTTCGTTATGAGCTGTTTCATCAAAAATTGAAGCTATTTGCTCATAACCTTCTTCGCGGGCAATTTCAGCAAATAAATGATAGCGATTACGAGCTTGTGATTCGCCAGCAAATGCTTTTAAAATATTAGCTTCAGTTTCTGTTCCTTTTAAACTTTTACCTTGACGATAATTATTAAGTTTTTCAATTAATTCTTTTTTCATTATTAGACACCTCCTATAATACATAATGTATTATAACAAATTTTGGTAAAAAATAAAAGTCTTTTAAAAAAGACAGTTAAAAAATAACTGTCTCTTATTATAGAAGATGATTATTTTCTTTCTTCTGACATTTGTTCTTGGGCCATAGCAACTAAACGCTTTACCATTTCTCCACCAACCGAACCATTTAATCTTGATGAAGTATCGGCGCCCAAATTAATACCCATTTCTTGGGCAATTTCCATTTTAAACTTGTCTAATGCATTTTTAGCACCAGGCACAAGTAATTTATTTCTCGCCATATTCTCCACCTCCTATCATTAATAGGATGTGAAGATTTATCTTTATCATGTCTAGTAAATTATTGAAGCTATTGCTTATTTTGGTTAGATTTATTAACTCTACTAGATTGAGCTTCAGCGATTAATCTTTTTGTCATTTCTCCTCCTACTGAGCCATTTTCGCGAGCAGAAGTTTGTGATCCTAAAGTTACGCCAAATTCACTGGCAATTTCAGTTTTAAACTGGTCCAAAATATTTTTTGCTCCTGGAACTAATAATTTATTACTACGATTTCGTGCCATTATATCACCTCCGTGCTTTTATTTTATGTATTAATTGTTTTTATAATACTGTAATATCCATAGAAATAAATAGTAAAAAAAACTAGAGTTATAGTATCGAACTATAACTCCATATCTTAATTCATACTAGATAAACTAAAGTTATCTAGATTGAGTTGGTTGACCTTGACTCATTTGTTGTTGTGCTTGAGCCACAAGACGTTTTGTAATTTCTCCACCAACTGAACCATTCAAACGTGATGCAGTCTCAGGTCCAAGGTTAACTCCAAACTCATTAGCAATCTCATATTTCATTTGCTCTAAAGCTTGTTGAGCGCCAGGAACTAATAATTTATTATTATTTCTTGACATCCAATTCACCTCCTATCACACTATATATAACATCTAAATCCCTAATAAGTTATCCTTGCATATTTGAAGTTTGACTCATTTGTTGCTGAGCTTGAGCAACTAAACGTTTTGTAATTTCTCCACCTACAGAACCATTTAAACGAGATGCAGTATCAGGACCAAGGTTAACACCAAATTCATTTGCAATCTCATATTTCATTTGATCAAGAGCTTGCTTACAACCAGGAACTAATAACTTATTCGTATTTCTTGGCATATCATTCACCTCCTCTAGTACTATTTTTTGAGGATAGTGTTAAAACATACTTAAAATTCGATTACAATTATTAGGAGTAAAAAGAGTTATAGTATTATGCTATAACTCCTTGATAATTTAAAATTATCTTATTATACCCTTTTATTAGGGTAACCAGAACTTAACTGTTGTTGAGTCATAGCAACAAAACGTTTAACCATTTCCCCACCAACAGAACCATTTAAGCGAGAAGAAGTATCAGCTCCAAGGTTAACCCCAAATTCTTTGGCAACTTCATTTTTCATCTGTTCGACAGCCTTATCACTTCCAGGAACTAATAATTTACTCGTCATATCATTCACCTCCTCAATATTAGGATGTGAATATTGATGTCAATAATACATGGTAAAACTTTTAGAATAATTGTTCAATATCTCCGTTATCTACAAGATTTATCCTATCTCCGGCATAAATATTTATCACTTCAATATTGTCAATACATTCATCGATTAAATCATTATAGTTAAATATTTTTTCATATTCAAGACACTTTTTAATTTCTGGCCTAGTTACAGGATTTTTAGGAACAAAAATCGTACAACAATCTTCATATGGTTGAATTGATATCTCGTATGTATCAATTTTTCGGGCAATATCGATAATCTCTAACTTATCTAATGTTGCTACTGGTCTAATTACTGGCATAGTTGTAACGCTATTTATCGCATACATGCTTTGCAAAGTTTGCGATGCAACTTGTCCAATATTCTCACCATTAATTAATAATAATAAATTATTTTTTAAGGCAACTTTTTCACTAATTCGATACATCATTCGTCTCATAATTGTAATTTGATAACTACTAGGACAAATGTCATTTATCGCTTTCTGCAGTTTTGTAAATGGTATATTGTACACCATAATTTTACTATTATGAGCATAATGGGCTAATTTTTCAGCTAATTCACAAACCTTTTGTTTAGCTCTAACTGATGTATATGGCGGTGATGAAAAATGGATTACATCAACACCTACACCACGTTTTTGTACTAAATATCCAGCAACAGGACTATCAATCCCACCTGAAAGCATAAGTAGTCCTTTACCATCCATACCAACAGGTAATCCACCTAATCCATGAATTTCTTTTGTGCTAATATATGTCCCTTCACTGCGAATTTCAATCTGCAGCAACACTTGTGGTTTTTTAACATCCACCGTTAATAGAGGCGTATTTCTTAATACATGACTTGCTACAGCCTTAGAGGTTTCAATCGATGTAAGTTGAAAGCTCTTATCAGAGCGTTTTGTTTCAACTTTAAACGTTGACTTTTCTGTTATTTCTGAAGTAATGATTTTTGTTGCTAAAGCTTTAATCGCTTCAAGATTTGATTCACATTTGGCAACTAAACTATAAGAGTGTAAACCAAAAACTTTATTTAAGCAATTAATTACTTTTTGATAATCTTCACCGTTTAAAATAATATAAAAACGTTCATACTTACTAATAAATTGTAATTTTGGTAAATTTTTACATTTTTCTTTGATTGTTCGATTAATATGATGAATAAAACTGATTTTATTTTTTCCTTTAATTGTTAATTCACCATATTTAACTAAAATTCGATCATAAAGCATAGTTTCTCCCTTTTCTAACGTAAATCTTTGATAACTTGTGCTAAATATTTACTAAAAAGCTTAATTTCTTCCTGGGTAGTTAAATGCGATAAACTTATTCTAATCTCATTAATAGCTAATTCATCATCTAAGCCAATTGCCTTTAACACGCGACTAGGTTCCATAACTTTTGATGAACAAGCTGATTTAGTAGAAAAATAAATTCCATATTTTTCAAATGCATGGACAAATGTTTCACCTTTAATTCCTCTTAATGAACAATTAATAATAAATGGTGAAACATTATCACTTGGTGAATTAATCTTGATTTGTGGGTATTTAACTAAAACACTTCTTAATTGGTGATTTAATTTTTTAACATAATGATAATTTGATTCTAGATTAGTAATAATTAAGCGCATTGCTTTAGCTAATGCAACTGCACTAGGTACATCAACTGTTCCAGCACGTAAATTAAATTCTTGACTCCCTCCTGTTTGTTGTGGTTCTAGTTCGATACCTTCGCGAACAAATAAGGCACCACTCCCTTTTAAGCCATAGATTTTATGTGCTGATATAGCTGCCATATCAATATTCATCTCATTTAATTTAACCGGGATTTTCCCGATAGCTTGGACAATATCAACATGGAAAGCAATTTTATGATATTGCTTAAGAATTTTACCTACTTCAGCAATTGGATTTATTGAACCAATTTCGTTATTTACATACATCATTGATACTAAAATTGTATCTTTTCGAATTGCTTTTTGTAAATCAGTCAAATTAATTATTCCCTGATTATTAACCTTTAGATATGTCACTTCATATCCAGCTTTTTCAAGTAGTTCAAAAGTATGATAAACAGAAGGATGTTCAGTAACAGTAGTAATAATATGTTTACCCCTCAGTTTATGCTTATCACATATCCCCTTAATTGCCAAATTATTAGCCTCTGTTGCACATCCTGTAAAGATAACTTGATATTCTTTTGCATCAATTAATTCACACATTTGCTTTCTAGCTATATTTAAAAGATTATCAGAAAGAACACCAAATTCATGAAGTGAACTTGGGTTTGCCCAATAATTTTTATTTGTTTGGATATATGATTGTAATACTTCATCATTAACAGGAGTCGTAGATGTATAATCTAGATAAATCATAAAACACCTCATGTAAAAATTTCATTAAACTTTTCTTGATATTTATCTAAAACTATTTTCTTATGATTTGAATTTATTTTTTCTAAAACTTCCATTGCTTTTTCATAAGCCTTAGTAAATTGCTTTTTAAAGAAGAACTCTTCAGCTAAAATAAGCTCATTTTGATATTCTGGTCGACTAAAATAGCGGTTAGCATACATTAATACAAATTCCGCAAACAATGTTTTATAAACTACTCGATTGATATCTTGGGTTGTTTTTTCAACACGACTTACAAATATTTTTACTTCATCATTTAACTTTACAATATCAATTGGAAACGATCCTAATAAGACATATAATTGACTTAATTCTTGATTTAATTGTTTTAAAACTTGCAAATATTGATTTTGATCATCTAAATTAGCATACTTAAGATATTTTTTAGTACCATTAATTTTTTCCGTCATAATTGTTATTTGTTCCCGTGCTAATTTTTCATCTTGATAAATCTCATCAATTATCACTAAATTATCATCTAATACTTTTGATAATTTACTAATTTCTTGTTTAATTAACTCGATCCGTTCAATAAACTGATGATATGATTTTGTATTATTATTATACTCATCTTCTAGTAAATCAATTTTAGCATTAATCTCACTAACATTTGTTAATAATGCTTCTATCGCACTAATATCTTTATTTGTGATATTGTAAGAGCCTTCTACAATCTTAAAAATGGCAATAAAATTTTTCGCTGAATTTTCGATTTTATTTAAATTGTTTTTTTGTGTTAATAAACTATCACTTATAAGCTCACGATTTTTATTCTCTTTATCAAATCTCGCTATGGTATTATTAAGATAATAATCAATTTCGTTTAATTCACCATCATAATCATTAAAGTTAAATGAATTAATTTCATTAGTAATTTCTTTTATTTGAAAAGTATAATTATCAAATTGCTTTTTAAAATCAATTTTCATATTTGCTAATTCTTCATTAGTAAACTTTTCCGCAATTTGACTTAATTGATAAAACTTAGGAATAATTAAATCATTTATTTTAATTAAATAATCAGGTGCATTTAAGATATAGTTTTCAATTAGCTTAATATCTTTGAAGATATTAGATGCAATATTATCAGCTTCATTAAATTGAGATTTTTTTATTAACTCATTACATTCTGAAAATTTAGCTTCAAGTGTAACAAAAAAACGTTCAATATTAACCTTATTATCTTTAAATAGTTCAATATTATTAAGATATTCTTTTTTAAGTTCTTGTAACATATCAAAATATTTATTTATGTATTTCCGATTATCACTTGCCATATCAATATATTCAATGATTTCATCTTTAAACTGATTAGCTTTTTCTTCTAATTCTTGAATATCTTTTTCAAAATTATTTTTTAAGTTTAAAAAATATTGATAATTACTTTGATTAATCGCATCTTCTAAGACATCAATCATACTATATTGAGCATCAACCTCACGAATGAGGTTTTCAATTTCTTTTTTCCATCTTAGTACGAAAATCCCTAATTTTTGATCACTTTTTAAATTATCGTATGAAGCATAATTTTTGATAACTTCATGTTGTTTTAAATCTTGAACCCTTAATCTAAGCAGTTCTAATTGTTTTCGAAACTTTTTCTTTTTTAAACTAATAAGAAAAAGTACTAACACTAGTATAACTAAAAATCCGATAACTGAAACAATAATTATTATCAGTGTTGAATTAGCTCCATTTTCTAAAAAAGCCTTTATTTTATCTAGCATTAACATCACCTCATAATTCTCCAATTAATATCTATTTTAACATAATATTAGTTGATTTTCATTTGCTTTTTAATAAAATTGTTATAATATTATAAATTGAGGTGATAATATGTTCAGAAAAACAAATTATTCAGAGAATCTAAACGAATCTTATCAATTATTACTAAAACAACTTACAAGTCTAATTGAAGGTGAATCTGATCAAATTGCAAATCTAGCAAATGCCGCTGCTTTACTTAATCAGTTTCTTACAGATATAAATTGGGTAGGCTTTTATCTTTACAAAGATAATGAACTTGTATTAGGACCATTTCAGGGTTTACCAGCATGTATTAGAATTCCAATTGGAAAAGGTGTTTGCGGGTATTGTGCTAAAACTAAGAAAACCGTAATCGTTCCGAATGTCCACGAATTTACAGGGCATATCGCTTGTGATGTTAATACAAATTCGGAAATTGTCGTTCCCATGATTGATAAAGATAACATGTTAATAGGTGTTTTAGATATTGATAGTCCAAAGCTAAATCGTTTTTCTAATATTGATCAAAAAAATCTTGAAATATTTATCAAGATTTTAATTAAACAACTCTAATTTGTTTGACAATAAATCATAATTAGTATATACTATTTAGGTGCAAATAAAAGGCAGCAGTTCTACCATTTATTGTAATAGATAATACCATCAGGCTTATTAGTAACTTTATGGCTGCTAAAGTGAAAATAATCAATATTATCTCTTCAATAAATAAGGATGAACATCTTCTTTTAGATGCCAAAAAAATAAAGGAGGATTAATTATGTCACGTTATACAGGACCAGTATGGAAAAAATCTCGTCGTTTAGGCTTTTCTATTTTAGAAACTGGTAAAGAATTACAAAGACGTCCATATGCACCAGGACAACATGGTAATGCTAGACGTCGTTCACCATCAGAATATGGTTTACAACAACAAGAAAAGCAAAAATTACGTTTTATGTATGGCTTAAGTGAAAGACAATTTAAAAATTTATACTTAAGAGCAGGCAAAATGCAAGGAGTTCTTGGTGAAAACTTTATGTTTCTCCTAGAATCTCGTTTAGACAATTTAGTATATCGAATGGGATTTGCGACAACACGTCGCCAAGCAAGACAACTTGTTAGCCATGGACATGTAATAGTAGATGGAAATCGGATTGATATTCCTTCATACATTGTCCAACCAGGCCAAAAAATTACTCTAAAAGAAAAATCTCGTAATCTACAAATTGTAAAAGATGCTTTAGAAGCGACTATTTCACGACTTGCATTTATTTCATTTGATGAAAACAACTTGACTGGAACTTACGAACGGCTTCCAATGAGAGATGAAATACATCCTGAAATTGAAGAAAGTTTAATCGTAGAGTTCTACAGCCGCTAATATTAAAATTAATTATTTAAGGCTTGATTCTGATTCCTCAGAGTCAAGCCTTTTATTTTATTCATTATTAATTAATCATTTTCTTATTGTCTCTATCGGATCTAATAAAGCAATGATAATCTTACCATTTGTTAATAATTAATTCTTTACCATAGATTTAACTAAATTTTTTATAGTCGAACTCATTTAATACCCTCCACTCACTATTAGGAGCGTGATTTACTCAGGTATAGCAAAGATTTTTCTTACTCCCTCCTTACTGATACATCACTAAATATTGCTCTAAATTTCTGGTAATCCTCTTTTGTCATGCTTATAATTAAATTAATACCTTTTTCTTGATCTTCCCTATTAGTTATGATTGCGTTCTCATAGAGATAATTAATTATTTGCATTTCATCATAAGGAATAAATACTTTACAAGTAATAATATTAAATAGTTTATTGTCAATAAGCTTTATCAATTCTTCAATTCCATTTTTTGTCTTAGCGGATATATAAGTTGAATCATTTTCAATTTTGGGATACTCAATAACTGTTAAATCACATTTATTATAAACAGTAATGATTGGGAGATCCTTAACACCAATATCTTTAAGCGTTTCTAGGACCACATCCATTTGTTTTTGATAATAAGAATGGCTCCTATCAACAACATGGAGTAGTAAATCTGAATAAAGGATTTCTTCTAATGTTGAACGAAATGCCTTAATTAAATGATGGGGTAATTTATCAATAAAACCAACAGTATCAGTTAATAAAAAAGTCCGTAAATTATTTAACTTTATTTGTCGTACTGATGTAGTGAGAGTCGCAAATAATATATCCTTTTCTAAAACTTGTTTATTACTAGATTCATACATATCCATAAGTGAATTTAATAATGTTGACTTTCCAGAATTTGTATAACCAACTAAAGAAACAACTTTTGTATTGTTTTTCTCTCGTAATCTTCTTTGGGTTACACGCTCCGAAACAACTTCATCTAATTCCTTTTGTAGTGATTTAATTTTTATTTCAATTTGACGGCGACTAGTTTCTAGCTTTGTTTCACCAGAACCACGGTTGATAACACCGCCTCCTCTTTGACGACTATAATTTATACTTTGATTTACGAGTCTTGGTAATAGATATTGTAACTCTGCAATTTCGACTTGCAACTTACTTTCTTTAGTAGTTGCCCGTTGATTAAATATTTCAAGAATTAAATTTGAACGATCAAGTATCTCACAATCCAAGTATTCTGTTAAGTTTCTTACATGGGATGGTGATAATTCATCATTAAATATTACTGTTGTAGCTGCCCTTTCCTCAATTTCTAATTTTAATTCTTCTAATTTTCCTTTACCAATATATGATATCGGACTTATACTATGAAGATTTTGGCTGATTGTGGAAGTAACTTCAAAATCAAGATTTTCTGCCAGATTCCTTAATTCTGCAAGTGAATAATCCAAATCAATTTGGTTTTGGTAGTTAGTACCAACTAAAATAACTTTTTCTTTCATATGTCCTCCTTTAAAACAAAAATACACAGTGAACTGTGTATGAGTAATCTAATAATTAGACGCAAAAAAGGACTTTAGTCCTTAAATTATAAGCATATTTAAATAAGGTATCCTTATAAGAGACCAAATACGATTACTCTTCACACAGTGAAGCCTATTAAATTATTTCTGTAATTTTTCTAACCGTAGTCTCATAATAATCATACCTTTTACACCTTTCTGTTATTTACTATATTATATTACCATATTTAAATAATATTTACAATTTAGAATAAAATATAATTAGGAGTTGAAAGCATGAGCAGGAAACACATTTTTATTTTAGGCACAATTATAATAATTTTATTTACCATAATATCGATATTTCTGTTTCTCGTCGATTCTGGGATAATTATTAGAACTACATCAAATTTATTACCCAATTCGCTCGCTAAAAAATACCGCGCTTGGGATATTATTTTTGGTTACAAAAATAACGGAAAACAAATTATCGAAATGAGCATTGGTAATATTATTGGTTTTATATCACTTATATTCGGTGGTTTAATAGTCTTTATAATATCATTAGGTGCTTACAGGTTTCTTATTAGTTTTTTCTTATTTGTAGTTTCAATTGTTTTTACATCTTTAATGGCTAATTTAGCAAATTTATCCGTCCTAGATTGGGGGGATTTACTAACAATTAAACCCGAACTAGGATCAGCTGTTATTATCTCCTTAATCTTTCAAGTCTTAGCTGCTTTAACTAGTGGTTACCTATTTGTTATCTCATTTTATGATTAAAAAAATCAATGCCACTAAGCATTGAATTTTTTATATTTAGATAAATTTTACTAAAAAATAATTTTTCTTACCCCGTAAGATAATCACAAATTTTTCATCAATTGCGATTTCTTTATCAACATTTAAGTTTAGATCATTAACCTTTTCACCATTAATTGAAATTGAATTATTATTAAGAAATTCCCGTGCCTGACGTTTACTAGTTGCTGCCCCACACATTACTAATAAATCAACAATATTTGTCTTTTCTGTAACTGTTATTGATGGTAAACCTTTAAATCCTGTTTCAATCTCTTCACCATTTAATGATCTTATATCACCATTAAATAAACTATCGGTAATTTTTAAAGCTTGTTTAAAAGCTTTTTCACCATGAACAAGCTTAACTACTTCTTCTGCAAGAGCTTTTTGTGCTGCTCTTAAGTGTGGTTCTGACACCACTTTTGCTTCAAGGATTTCAATTTCTTCACGAGTTAAAAAGGTAAAGTACTTCAAGAATTTTACCACATCATTATCACTGGAATTTAAGAAAAATTGATACATTTCATATGGCGTTGTAAGCAAAGCATCTAACCAGACAGACCCACCTGCTGTTTTCCCAAATTTGGTACCATCTGCTTTAGTGACAAGTGGGATTGTAAAGCCAAGAACTTTTACATCTGCTCCATGTTTTTTTCTAATTAATTCCAGTCCTGAAGTAATATTACCCCATTGGTCACTACCACCGATTTGAAGTTTACAACCTTTATTTTCATACAAATGATTAAAGTCCATTGCTTGTAACACTGTATATGAAAACTCTGTATAAGATATTCCTGTTTCAAGTCTTGAAGCAACAGTGTCCTTTGCTAGCATATAATTAATCCCAAAATGCTTTCCATAATCTCTTAAAAAGTCGATAATTGTTAAATTTTTTGTCCAATCATAATTATTAACTAATTCTGCACGATTTTCAACATCATTAAACTCGATAAACTTCATTAATTGTTTTTTAATTCCTGCAACATATTTTGATACAGTAGCAAAATCATTTAACGATCTTTCACTAGATTTACCACTAGGATCACCAATTAAACCTGTTGCTCCACCGACAACAGCGATTGGTTTATGACCAGCAAGTTGGAATCTTCTTAGGGTAAGTATTGGTAATAATGAACCAATATGAAGACTATCAGCAGTTGGGTCAAAGCCACAATATAAAGTAACCACTTCATTTTCAAGCAGTTCATCTAATGCCTCAAAATCGGTACAATCATTGATTAAACCTCTCCATGAAAGGTCTTGTAATAATTTATTTTTCATTTATATCTCTCCTTTTTTATAAAAATAAAAATGCATCCTTAATCTCTAAGGACGCATATTTTGCGTGGTACCACCTTAGTTCACTTTCGTGCACTCAATAGGTAAATGCTCCTGGGTGTATTTCATAAATGTAATTATCTTAGTTTTCACCAACCACTAAGTCTCTAGATAATAATTAGCATTATTACTTTGAACCATTCATCGCATTATATTATACGTTATGTTACTTAATTAGTTCTACCAACTGACCATTTTGTACTGCAGCCGCATTACCTTCATCGATATCAACATGCATTTCTAAAACAAAGTCTTCGCGAACGCGTATTAATACATTATCATAAATTAATCCTCTTTCACCGTCAACTTTAATTTTTACGCGGTCATTATCCTTAACAGCAAACTCTTTAGCATCATTTGGATGCATATGAATATGTCTAGCGGCTATAATAACACCTTTAGTAATTTCTACCTCACCTTTAGGACCAATTATCTTTGCTCCAGGGGTTCCTGCTATATCACCAGAATCACGAACTGGCGGAAAGATTCCTAATTGAAAGCAATCTGTTTTTGAGATTTCAATTTGAGTATTAGACCTTTCTGGGCCTAAAACTCTTATCCCTTTAAGAGTTCCTTTAGGACCGACAACGTCTACTTTCTCATTAGCTGCAAATTGACCTGGTTGAGATAAAGCTTTACTTTTTGTTAATTCGTATCCTTCACCAAACAATTGGAGTAAATCAGCCTTACTTAAATGAACATGCCGATTACTCATCGCAATTGGTATTTGTTTCATGTTTATTACCTCCTAAAAATAAATAAAAAAAGGTCCTTAATATCTAAGGACGCAAGTTTTGCGTGTTACCACCCTAGTTCACTTTCGTGCACTCGTTTTTTTAACGGATAATCCGTCTACAGTTTTACTGTAGATGCTCATGGGTGTAAAGCAATATTTTATCGCCTAGTTTTCACCAACCACTAAGTCTCTGGATTCTAAAATATTGTTTTTCCCAATCAAAGCAAATATACGCTACATTTAATATAATACAATTAGAAAAATTACGCAACTATTTTGTTGAATTTCTCCATAATATATTATGTGGTAAAATCACATTTTCATTATCAATCGGCTCATTATTCATAAATTTAGTTAATAGCCGCATTGATACAGCTCCAATATCATAGATTGGATTATCAATTGATGTTAATGTTGGCCGTGACATTTTTGAGTATTTTGTATTTTGAAATCCCATAATTTCTAAATCATCAGGAATCTTTATTCCTAGATCACACGCAGCATTAATCATTGAAACCGCAATCGAATCTCTAACAACAATCGCAACTTCTGGCTTATTAGTTTTTAAATAATCATAGAAAAATGGATAATTAATTACTAATCTTCCTGAGGTTCTAATAATATTTGGTTCTAAATTTGCTTCTTGCATCGCTTTTTTATAACCCTTTTCTCTTAAGGCATTAACAGAATAAGCACTGCGGGTTGCTACTAGTAAGATATCCTTTTTCCCTTTATCAATAAATGATTTTGTTGCTTCATAAAAGGCAGTTTCATAATCAATTGATACTGATGGGACTAAATTATTTTCCTCTTGTACATTACATAAAACCACTGGTACAGTTGTTTCTAAAATTTGCTTAATATTTCTTTCTTGTAATTCATCATTTAAATAAATTATTCCATCAACTTGAGCTGCAAATACTTCTTGCCAAATATCATCTTCGATTTCAATTTCACTATTAGTTACTTTGAGAATTACTGTATAATCATATTTACGAGCAATATCAATTACTCCATTAATCATTTCAGCAACAGATGCCCTCGATACATCGGGAACAATCAAAGCAACGGTCGTTGATTTTCTACTTGCTAAGCCCCTAGCAATCGTATTTGGTCGATAACCTAATTTGTTAATTGCTTCAAGAACTCTTTCTCTAGTTGCTGGTTTTACTTTTTCTGGATAATTTAACACCCTTGAGACAGTTGCTAAAGAAACATCTGCTTCACTAGCAACATCATAAATCGTTACTTTCGTATTTTTATAATCATCCATAAAATTCACCACCTATTATTAAATACTTTTTACTATTATATCAAATGATTTTGCAAATACAAGGGGAAACTGTTTATTTTATGAAAAACTTTCATAATTTATGTGCTTAAGAAAAGCTTCAAATTCAGTAAAGTCCATTTGTTGATTACTATCAGATAAAGCAACCCTAGGATTAGGATGAACTTCGGCCATTATCCCATCAGATGATGAAGCAAGAGCTGCTTTTGCTAAGTATCCCAAGATATCTTTTCTTCCTGCAGCGTGTGAAACATCAACAATTACTGGTAAATGTGTTTCTTGTTTTAAAATCGGAACCGCAGATATATCTAAAGTATTGCGGGTAGCATTTTCAAATGTCCGAATCCCTCGTTCACATAAAATAATTTGCTCATTACCCTCAGACATAATATATTCTGCTGATAATTTAAATTCTTCTATAGTAGCTTGAAAACCTCTTTTTAATAAAACTGGTTTGTTTACTTTCCCACAAGCCTTTAATAAACTAAAATTTTGCATATTTCTTGAGCCAATTTGGATTATATCAATATAAGCCAATGATTCTTTTAATTGTTCCTTATCCATAACCTCAACAACAGAAATTAAATTATACTTTTCCGATATTTCATGCATCAATTGTAATGCTTCCAATCCTAATCCTTGAAATTCATATGGTGAAGTTCGGGGTTTATAAGCTCCACCTCTAATAAAATTTAAACCCTTTTTACTTAGTAATTCAGCAGTTTGTTCAAGTTGTTTTTTACTTTCAATCGAACAAGGTCCAAAAATAAATGCTTTCTTATCGCCACCAATAACCACATCTTTAACTTCAATTAATGTATTATTATCTTTTGTTTTTCGTGCTACTTTTAATCCAGCTTTTGTGTACGTTTCTTGTAATAATTTTGTAGCTTTAAAAATCTCTTTAAATAAACAAGAAACTACTTCATCTGTGAAGGGACCATTATTTGCCTTTACTACATGTTGCAAAATTTCCTGTTCCCTTATTGGATCATATCTCGGATAGCCATGAATTTGTTTTATTTTACCGATATCCAAAGCGATATTTGCCCGCTTACTTAACAACTCTAGGATTTCAAGGTTTAGTTCGTCAATTTCTTGCCTTAACTTGGTTAATTTATCATAATTCATCTTAATCATCCTTCATAACTACTTAAAAAACAGTAAATATGATATACTTACTGTTTTTCTAAAATTTCCGTCTTTGGTTCGTGTTTAAAAGAAAGAAACTTCCTTACCTTTTCGTATAAATATTTAATCTCATCGAAAATTCTTGTTAATATTTCATCCTTACTAGAAGTAGATAGATAATTTTTTAGTTCATCAATTTTGTTAAATATTCCATCTCTTACATCTTCGATTTTAATGTTTTTAGCTTTGTCTTTTAACTCATCCAATTTCTCCATTGCAACCTTGCGCATTTCTTCTCCTGTTTTTGGAGTTAAGAAAGCAACAGCTAATCCACCAACTATAGCACCTTTAATAAAATCACTTATCACCGAATTCAACTCCTCATCGAAATTTAATACATTAAACAATTTTGGTAAGTCCTTAATATAATCTATTTTATTTAATAAGAATAAAGATGAAAACATCCCTTTTGGATACTTATCAAATAAATTTAATATGTCATCAAACTTTTTATTTGCTTGTTCTAAATGTAAGCCTGTTTGATTTAACTCATTAAAAAATGCTTCAGTATCATCTAATTTTTGGGTAAATAATAACACCATTCGATCAAATTCTTGTAATGACGTTTCAGCAAGTTTAATCGTAATATCAGCTTGTTTTAATGTACTACGATAGTTTTCAAGAAATCTAATTGCGAAATAGGTAATGGTAATAACACAAATTATTACTACAAATCCTAATACTATATATATAATATTGAACAACATTTTCACCTACTTTAACTTTAACCAATTTATATATTCATTATACATTATAAATCCTCATTTTTTAAGATGTTTGCGTAAATTTATGATTATTTTTTACTTTATTTAAATAATTAGTACAATATTTATCAATATCTCCAGCACCCATAAAAATAATTACACTATTATTAAACTTCTTAAATTCTTCTATATAGCTCTCATCATTTATTACCTTGCTGTTATCGATCAATTTAGCTAAATCATTTACTGATGCTTTTTTATCATGTTCACGAGCTGAAGCAAAAATCTCACGTAAATAAACAAAATCAGCTATTTTAAGTGCCTCAGCGAATGCATGAATAAATGTAGAAGTTCGGGTATAAGTATGAGGCTGAAAATAGACAATTATCTTTTTATAAGGATATTTAACACTAACAGCTTCAATAGTTGCGCTAATTTCTTTTGGGTGGTGGGCATAATCGCTAATAATAATTTGTTTGTTAATAAAGTGTTCTTCAAATCTTCTTTTACCACTTTTATATTGTGCTAAATAAGTTTTTACTTTTGCAACATCATCTAAAATTTGATTGGTAGTAGCAATCGCACATAATGAATTATACACTGAATGAATTCCAAACATTGGTATTTTTATTTTACCGATAAATCGTTTTTTAATGTATAAATCATAATAAGAATAACGTTCATTATTACTAATATTTTCAGCATAGTAATCATTATCATTATTTAAACCGAAAGAAATCTTGGTTTTATTATTACCTATAATCAGTTTTATCAAAGGATCATCACCATTATAGACCACAATTTCTGCTTGTTTAAGAAATTTTTTAAAAGCATCTTGTACATCATATATGTCATGATAATAATCTGGATGATCATAATCAATATTTGTGATAACAGCTATTTTGGGCTCGTAATAAAGAAAGTGTCTTTTATATTCACATGCTTCAAACACAAAGTACTTACTCGCTTTATTGCCTCCCCCTTGACCATCGCCAATTAAATAATTAACTGGATAGTCTAAAGCTAAAATTTGTTTGATAATGTTAGTCGTGGTTGTTTTCCCATGTGAACCACTAATAGCGATTGAAAAATACTTTTTACTCAACGCGCCGATAAATTCATTATAAGTAAATATTTTGCAACCTAGCGCTAGAGCTTCCTTATGTTCAATATTATTTTCAAATGCATTACCGACGATAATATTATCAACTTTTTTTATATTATCCTTATTAAAAGGTAAGATTTCAATCTTTCGCTGAGCTAAATTAGCTTCTGTAAAGAAATATTCATTAACATCAGATCCTTGCACACAGTAGCCTAAATCTTGCAATAAACAGGCTAAAGAACTCATTCCTGCACCTTTAATACCAATTAAATGATATACTTCCATATGTTTACCTCCTTGTTAATATATTTATATTAAAAAGGAGGATAAGTGTGCCGATAATACAGAAAAAACACCCATAATAAAACTTATTATGAGTTATTCTCAGATTAATTTTTCATATTCATCGATGGTCATTAAAACGTCTCGTGGTTTAGCACCACCTTGTTGTGGACCAACGATATTATATTCTTCCATTAAATCAATGATTCTTGCTGCCCGATTATAACCAACCTTAAATCTCCGTTGGATTTTTGAGGCACTTGCTTCGCCAATTTCAATCACATAGCGAACTGCATCATCAAATAATTCATCGTCATAATCGATGGATAATTCATTTTCCTTTTTTATTAAGTCTTCTGCTGTAAATTCATAATCTGGTGTATATTGGTCTTTGACAAAAGCTGTTACACGGTCAATTTCATCTTCCGTGATAAATGAACCTTGTAGCCTCATTAATTGAGGTTTCCCATTATCAGATAACAACATATCGCCTTTACCGAGTAACTTTTCTGCACCACTCTCATCTAAAATGATTCGTGAATCAATCGCAGAAGCTACCTTAAATGAAATCCGTGTCGGGATATTCGTTTTAATCGTACCGGTAATAACATTTGTAGATGGTCTTTGAGTCGCAACGATTAAATGTATTCCTGCTGCTCGTGCTAGTTGGGAAATTCTTTGAATATATTCTTCAACTTCATTGGCAGCTATAACCATTAAATCAGCTAGTTCATCAATAATAACCACGATATAAGGTAATTTAGGAGTATTTGTAATCCCGCGATTTCTTTTAGTATTATAACTTTTTATATCCCGGGCTCCAACACTTTCGATTAATTCGTATCTACGATCCATTTCTTCCGATAACCACTTAAGAGTCGCTGTTGCAACTTTAGGATCATTGATAACTGGTGTCAGTAAATGAGGTATATCACGATACATACTAAATTCGACCTTTTTGGGATCAATTAACACTAGTTTAACTTCATCAGGTAATGAATTGTATAAAATACTGATAATAATACAATTTATACAGACACTTTTACCAGAACCTGTAGAGCCCGCAATTAAACTATGAGTCATTGAACTAATATCGGAAAAGATTGGCTCGCCAGCTATATCCAGCCCTAAAGCGATCTTTAATGGTGATTTAAACATCTTGTAAGCATTGCTGGAAATAATTTCTCTTAAGGTAACCATTCGCTTTTCACGATTTGGTACCTCAATACCGACAGAGCTTTTTCCAGAAATTGGTGCTTCTATTCGGATATCACTCGCTGCTAGTCTTAATTTAATATCATCTTGTAAGGCGGTTATTCGACTTACTTTTGTACCTGGTTCAGGTTCAATTTCATATCTCGTTACAGATGGACCCTGTGTATACCCAACTGCTTTAGCAGCAATGCCAAAACTGTCAAAAGTACTATCAAGAATTGCCATTTGATTTTCAATCCACTCATGATCATCGGAATAGAAGTTTTCAGGTGGTTTTAATAAATCTAAGGGGGGGATTTGATAATAAGCTAAATCATAAAGTGGTTTTGTTTTCGGTGTTTCTTTAACACTTTCTTGTAGTTTTTGATCGAGTTCCCTTTTTAGATTAACAAAGTCCACTTTTTTTTCACTTTGCTTTTCTTTAAAATCATATGGCTCAGGCTCATAACTGAATTTATCTTCGTAATATACATTATTATTTGGTGAATAATCTTCATCGGCGAAGATTTTTTTTAATTCAGCTTTTAAACCTTTATTTTTATCTTCATGTTCATATATATGAATATTACTATTATAGTTTTGATTTAATTTTAATTCTTCATATTCAGTAAAGAATGCTGGATTACTTTCATCGTCGTATGAAGTAATAATATTTTTATCTTCATCAATTTCGATTTCTTCTTCATAAATAATATTCAGTTTCGTATCCACTTCAGATTTAAATACTGGCTTAGTTTCATTAATAACCGCACTTTCAACGTCTTCTTGTTCCACTGAATTTATATTTTTTACTGTATGACTTCTTTTTAACCTTTCTGCTTTAATTCGATTATTAATAACATTAAATTCATAATATTCATGACCAAGTTTAGTTTTCAATTCCTCTTTCTGAATCCTTTTGCTTGTTCTGATAAAATCATATTGCTTATCAATTTTACCTTTACTGCTTGTTACAGGGAATGTTGAGCGATCAACAACTTTCCCACGCATTGGGGATAAAAAATATGAATGTTTTTCTAAATGACTATGTTTTTCAGTTTTTGAACGATTTTTAACCGCACTTAAAAAAACATCACTATCATCTTTAAAATCTTCTTCAGTAATTAAAGGCTTAAGAAATCTTTCTCGATTTCGTTTTAATACATTTGCGATATTCTTTTTACCTTTCTTCTTCTCACTCATAATATCACCAAAATAATATATTCTTCAATATTACCACCATTTTACCATATTTACATATAAGATTCACTAAAAAATAATAAAATCAAAAAAATCAAGGAATCCATTTCAATTTGAATTAGATTCCCTAAGCATTTATTTAACTGTATCAAGAAATTGGGTAATTTCTGTTTTAGTTTTTCGAATTTTACTAATAAAAGAGTTAAGTAAAATATTATTTTTAAAAGCAAGAAAACTTGGTATTCCATAAATATTATAAGCCTCACATAATTCAAGAAATTTATCTCGATCAACATAAACAAAATTCATCATCGAATACCTTGTTTCTAATTCGTCTAAAAATGGTTCAATAAATCGGCAATCAGGACACCAATCAGCGCTAAATAAAAAGACGGTGTGTTCTTGTTTTAAAGTTTCAAAATGTTCATAAGATTTAAGTTTAATCATAAAATCACCTATAGTCACTCATTTTGATGTCATTTCTACCTGTAATCATTTGACCATATAATAATTTGCCAATATGTTCAAAAATATCAACTCTTTTCACAAAGTTACCAGTAAAAACACCAATAGCTCCTTCTTGATATTTAAGATTCGATTTGTGGGTATATTCTTCCATAATATCGCCTAATTCTCGACCTTTATAAATTTCTTTAGCGATATGAGTGGGCAAAACAATTCGCGTTCCACCAGCAATATACACCTTATTCTTTTCGTCAACTAACGCACCATAATTAACTAACAACATCCCATATGCGCTATGTTGAACACCACCTTCAAGACCTATCCCAATATCACCATAACGTCTTGCACCGAGAGCACGATTAAGTGCACCCCGAATTGTCTCTTGATCACTAATTGGTTGTTGTGAGACTTTGCTTTTAACCGCGATTGCTTCAACTTGATAGTTTGCAAAGACGTTTTTTATCGCATTTACTTTGACTAAATTTGTTGAACCAACAATTACTTTTAAATTAGACATTCTCTATTATCGTATTATAAGTAGTTCTATCCATTGATTTTACTAAGGTTGTTAACATTTCCTTAGCTGCTTGATAATCATCAATATGAATCATCGATGCATGTGAATGAATATACCTTGCACATATACCTACAAGAATTGAAGGTACGCCTTCACGAGATAAATGTACCTTACCTGCGTCAGTTCCTCCTTGAGAGATAAAGAATTGATATGGGATATTATGTTTTTCAGCAGTATCGAGCATAAATTCACGCATTCCGCGATGTGTAACATAACTACGGTCATAAATTCTTAATAACACACCTTTTCCTAATTGACCAAATTCAGTTTTATCTCCAGTAATATCATTTGCCGGAGAGCAATCTAAGGCAAAGAAGATATCCGGATTAATAAGGTTTGCGGCAGTTTCCGCACCACGTAAACCGACCTCTTCTTGAACAGTTGCACCGCTAAATAAAATATTTGGAAGTTTCGTATTTTGGAGTTCTTTTAATAATTCGATTGCTAAGCCACATCCATAACGATTATCCCATGCTTTAGCAATAATTTTTTTCTTATCAGCTGTAAAATCAAAATCCATATATGGAGTAATAAAACATCCTGGTACAACACCTAGTTCTTTTGCGTGTTCAGGGCTATCTGCGCCAATATCGATCATCATTTGCTTAATATCTGGTTTATCCTTTCCACCTAAATGTGGTGGTGTTGAAGCTATAAGACCAAAAATTGGACCTTTCTTACTGTGAACAACTAATTTTTGTGCTTGAAGGACATTAGGACTCCAGCCACCAAGGGTTTGGAATTTAAGCATCCCATTAGAAGTTATTTTTGTTACCAAAAAGCCAACTTCATCCATATGCCCTGCTACCATAACTCGAGGGCCGTCCTTATCACCATGTTTAACTCCAAATATACTTCCAAGTTTATCTTGAATTATTTCGTCCGCATATTTTTGTAATTCGGTTTTCATAAACTTTCTTACATCATGCTCGTAACCTGGAGCTCCGTGTAAAGTTGTTAAAGTTTTAAATAGTTCAATTGTTTCTTTATTCATCTTTTCACCTCATATTTCATTCATTCTAATTTTACTACAAATTGGTTAAATATTAAAGGTAAAATAATAAATTAGCAAATCTTTTGCACTTC
>CALFRW010000198.1 GCA_937919135.1 uncultured Haloplasmataceae bacterium | reverse complement strand
AAAATTGTAAAAGGGGTGATATTATCGCGATTATATTTATTACTGGTATGTCTGGAGTAGGCACTAGTAGTATACTAGAGTCATTAAAGAAAGAAGGATATAATGTAGTTGATACAGATTATGGTTATACGAAATATGATTATGAAATTAAGGAAGTAATTTGGGATGAATCCAAAATTACTCAATTGATCGAAACATATAAAGATTCCGATTTATTTATTTCCGGATGTTATTCTAATCAAGGAAAGTTTTATCAATACTTTGATTATATCGTTCTCATTACTGCTCGCCTCGATGTTATGCTTGAAAGAGTAGCAAAAAGAGTAAGTAATCCCTATGGCAAATCACCTAAAGAAATAACTGAAATCATAGATAATTATTATCATGTACTACCTTTATTAAGAAAGAGAGCAGATTTACTTATTGATACGACGGATAAAAAAAATACAGCTGTTTGTGATATATTAAAGAATTTATTATAATTCTGGTTATTATTATAATCCAAACAGATACGTATATTTATTACTGGCGATAATTAAAAACCTGAAGGTGTCAATTTTTTAAAATATTGAAAATAAATAAAAATTGTGAAAAAGTGCTAAAATGTATGTGAGAAATTTCATATATAAATATAACTTAATATCATAAGACAGTAATTAACGTTCTTGTCCTTATTTATAAGGGCAAGAATTTCTTGTTTTAGAAGGCCAAAATGGTATAAAAAATCAAAAAAATTTAAGCAAAGTGAAGAACATATTTTTTATGCGTTAAAAGATGTTAGTCTAAATATCAAAAAGGGTTCGATTTTTGGAATTATAGGTTTAAGTGGCGCTGGTAAATCGACATTGCTAAGATTTATAGCTTGTTTAGAAAATGTCGATTCAGCTAGTATTATTCTTGATGGAATCATTATTTTACAGTTAAAAGGTAGTCAATTACGAAACTTTCGAAAAAATATTTTTTATATACCATAACAATCAGAAAAGACTTCTTAAATTACCAGTATGATATGATAAAGGTTGAAAAGATTCATGATTTGGATTTGAGGTTAGAAATTATAAAGGTTAGGATTTCTCAGAGAGAAATCTTGACCTTTTTTTGTTAAGGATACTAAATATACTATTTTTCTACATAATATAGTATATTCTGATTAATTAAGAGAAAAAAGGAGTTAATTCACGTAAAAATATTACCAAATTTTTTAACAACTATTAAAAAAATATGATGAAAATTTAAAGTCCTAAAAGGAACGTGATATTATTACATTGAGATTGAACAATTAAAGGGTTTATGGATTATCTTTACAAATAGAATAAAAAGTTGAGGTGGTGCTATGGATTCAAAATTAGCTTATTACATTTTAAAGCGAGTTTTACTAGCTATTGTAACAGTATTTTTGGTCATTACAATCACTTTTTTTGTGATGAATGCAGTTCCTGGAGGTCCATTTTTAGGTGAAAAAGCTGTTACAGAAGCAGTTATGAAGGCTTTAGAGGCAAAATATGGTCTTGATAAGCCTTTAGGGGAACAATATCTTACCTATTTAAAAGGGATTATCACATTTGACTTTGGACCATCACTTAAATTAAGGGGGAAGGAAGTAATAGACATTATTAGTGTAGGGTTTAAGACTTCTGCAAAGATAGGTGGTATTGCGGCAGTGTTAGCAGTTATATTAGGAGTAACTTTAGGTTCAATTGCGGCAATAAAGCGAAATAAGTTTACTGATAAAACGATTATGGTTTTATCAACCGCATTTGTTGCTACACCAAGTTTTATAATTGCTTCATTCTTCCTAATTATATTTTGTGTTAATTATCAAATCTTTCCTGCTCGGGGGGATACTACCGCAGGATTAATTGTACCGATAATAGCACTTAGTTTATATCCAATGTCGTATATAACACGACTTACGCGCTCAAGTATGCTTGAAGTATTAGGACAAGATTATATTAGAACTGCTAGAGCTAAGGGAGTAAAGTCATCTAAGGTAATTTTCAAACATGCACTCAAAAATGCGCTTATTCCCGTTTTAACTTATATTGGTCCAATGCTTGCATATATTTTAACTGGAAGTTTGGTTGTAGAAAGAATCTTCTCTGTACCTGGATTAGGAAGATCCTTTGTAAATAGTATTACAAACCGTGACTATACCTTAATCATGGGAACTACAATTTTCTTGGCATCACTTATCGTAATTCTAAATTTAGTTACGGATATTCTCTATAAATTAGTAGATCCAAGAATAGATTTTAGTTAGGAGTTTGATTATGCAGAAAGATAGAAGAATAAAAAGGAAACCATTTAGTTTTCATTTAAATACAGCTGATTTTCTGTTAGCTACAGAAGAAGAAAAAGCACAACAGGAAATTATGCGCGAGAGTACAAGTTTTTTCAAAGATGGCATGAAGCGGTTATTGGGAAACAAAATTGCGGTTATTTGTATTGTAATTGTCACAATAATTACCTTAATCGCAATCTTTGTTCCAATGTTTTACCCTTATGATTATTCAGAACAGTTAGGTGTAATACCTGGAAAACAAGTTGACCCATCATATAATAATTTGCGAATGTTTGAATATGGTAAGACTGAACTTGAAAAAAAAGCGAATGGTGAAAAAGTCTTTCCTCATATCTTTGGTACCGATAATATGGGAAGAGATTATTTTATCCGTGTTGTTTATGGTACAAGAATATCACTCATGGTAGGATTATTTGCTAGTATTCTTGTTCTTATAATTGGCTTACTATATGGCTCGATTTCGGGCTATGCTGGGGGCAAGGTGGATTTAATAATGATGCGAATTGTTGATGTTATTTATTCTTTACCTGATATGTTGATTATTATCTTATTGTCTGTTGTGTTAAACACTACTTTAACATCATTAGGTGGCTTCCTCGCAAGACTTGGTACAAATATGATCAGTATCTTTATTGTTTTTGGATTATTATATTGGGTTAGTATGGCTAGGCTGATTAGAGGTCAAATTCTTAGTGTTAAGAAACAAGAGTTCGTACTAGCAGCAAAATCCATAGGTGCTTCTTCAAGTAGAATCATTAAAAAGCATTTATTGCCAAACTGTATTAGTGTCATTATTATTTCGACAGCTCTACAAATTCCCTCAGCGATTTTTACTGAAAGTTTCCTAAGTTTTCTTGGATTAGGAGTTTCTGATCCAATGCCAAGCTTAGGGTCGCTTGCTAGTAATGCATTATCGGGAATATATTCATATACATATCGGTTAGTAATACCTGCGGTTACGATACTACTTATTGTATTATCATTTAATTTAATTGGTGATGCACTCCGAGATGCATTCGACCCAAAATTAAGGAATTAGGTGATAAGTATGAGTTTATTAGAAGTAAAAGACCTACATACATCTTTCTTTACTCCCGCAGGTGAAGTAAAAGCTGTAAACGGTATTTCATTTACTATAGAAAAAGGTGAAGTATTAGGTATTGTAGGTGAATCAGGTAGTGGTAAGAGTGTGACAGCTTATTCAGTAATGCAGATATTAAGTCATCCAGGAAAAATAGTCAGTGGTAGTATTAAATTTAAAGGGCAAGAACTCATCGGTGCAGAAGATAAAGTACTGAATTCAATAAAAGGAAATAAAATTAGCATGATATTTCAAGATCCAATGACAAGTTTAAACCCTGTTTATACTATTCAAAATCAATTACTGGAAGCCATTTTACTTCATACAGATAGAAATAAAAATGATGCAGAAAAACGTGCATTAGAATTACTGAAAATGGTTGGTGTAAATGATCCAAGTAAGAGGTTAAAACAATATCCTCATGAATTAAGCGGCGGGATGAGGCAAAGAGTTATGATTGCGATGGCAATCGCTTGTGAACCAGATATCCTGATTGCGGATGAGCCAACTACAGCTCTTGATGTTACAATCCAAGCACAAATCTTGGATATTATTCAAAACTTACAAAAAGAATTAGGGATGGCAACGATATTAATAACCCATGACCTAGGTGTAGTGGCAGGTCTTTGTGACAATATAATCGTTATGTATGGTGGAAAAATTGCAGAAAAAGGAACAACTAATCAAATCTTTTATAGTCCAAAGCACGAATATACAAAAGGTTTGATGCGCTCTATCCCTAGTAGTGTTGAAAAAGGAAAACGTTTAGTTCCTATCGGTGGAGTTCCAATTGATCTTTTAAACTTACCTCAAGGTTGTGCTTTTAGCCCCCGTTGTGATAAAGCGATGAAAATTTGTCTAAAGCAAAATTTAGAACACATAGAAGCTGAGGAGGGACATTTTACATCATGTTGGGCAACTGTTAAAGAAATTATCGAAAAAGAAAATATTGAGGGAGGGGTATTAGAAAATGGAAAATAAAACGATAAATCATAAAAATGAAGCTTACTTATTAGAAATAAAAAACCTCGAACAATATTTTAATATAAAAACAGGATTTTTAAAAACGAGTCCTTTAAAAGCAGTGGATGATATATCATTCGCAATAAAAAAGGGAGAAACTTTAGGTCTTGTAGGAGAATCGGGGTGTGGAAAGACAACTGTTGGTAGAACAATATTAAATTTGTATAAACCAACTGGTGGAGAGATTTTTCATAATGGTGTTAAAATTGATAACCGCAAAGCTATTAAACAATTTCGCCGTAAGGCTGCGATGGTATTTCAAGATCCTTATTCATCACTTAATCCTAGGATGACAGTGGGAGATATAATTGGTGAGCCTTTAGATGTCCATAAATTATACAGTACAAGAGATGAAAGAAAGCAGAAAATTCAAGAATTAATGACACTAGTAGGATTATCTAGTGAACATTCTACTAGGTATGTTCATGAATTTAGTGGTGGACAAAGGCAACGGATTGGAATCGCCCGCGCTTTAGCGGTAAATCCAGAATTTATTGTCTGTGATGAACCAGTTTCAGCACTTGATGTATCGATACAAGCTCAAGTTATTAATATGTTTAAAGATTTACAGGAACAACTTAATTTAACTTACTTATTTATTGCTCATGATATTCACGTTGTAGAACATATATCTAATCGAATTGCGGTAATGTATTTAGGAAAAATTGTTGAAATTGCAGATACAGAAGATCTAACTAATCATAGTTTACATCCTTATACAGTATCATTAATGTCTGCAGTACCTATTGCTAATCCTGAAAAAGCTAGAAAAAGAAAAAGAATTATCTTAGAAGGTGATGTACCTAGTCCATTAAATGTTCCTTCAGGATGTTCATTTAGAACAAGATGTCCACATGCAACAGAAATTTGTGCTAATAAAACTCCATTATTAAAAGAAGTACGAAAAAATCATTATGTTTCCTGTCATCATGTTGAGAAGAACTGATAAATACTTACAATAAAAATTGTAAGATTTATAGATATATTAGTATAGAGGAGGATAAATTTTGAAATTAAGAAAACTTTTCGTAGTTGTTTTATTATTAATTAGTGTAATTGCACTTGCTGGATGTAAAAAAGGAGATAAGGATACATTAGTTGTATGTTTAGGTCCAAATCCAGCAACAATTGACCCAGCATTAAACAGTTCTGTTGATGGTGCAACAATGATAATTCATGCATTTACCGGATTAGTGGGTTATCAACAAAATGACAAAGGTGCTTTAGAATTAGTGCCTGAGTTAGTAACAGAACTACCCGTACCAACAAAGTTGCAAGATGGAAAATACCAGTATGTGTTTACATTAAAAGATGACTTAAAATGGTCAGATGGGTCAAAACTTGATGCTAATGACTTTGTATATGCTTGGAACCGAGCTGTAAATCCAAATACTGCAGCCGACTATGCTTATATGTTTGATGTAGTCGATGGTTACAATGCTGTCACTGAAGTTGATGATGATGGTAATATAGTTAATCCAAATGCTAAATTAAATGTTACAGCTTCTGCAGATGGAAAAAAATTAACTGTCATATTATCTAGTAATGTTCCATACTTCTTTGAATTATTAGCATTCCCAACCTATATGCCTGTTAAAAAATCAGTGGTTGATGCCGAACCTGATAAATGGGCAACTGAAGTTGACACATATATTGGAAATGGCCCATATAAAATGATTGAATGGGTACAAGATAGTAAAATTGTCTTTGAAAAAAACCCTAATTATCATAATGCAGATGCAGTTAAGATTAAAAAGATTGAGTTTGCGTTATCTGATGATGATGGTGCAATCCTAGCGAACTATAAGAATGGAACTTATAAGTTAATTGATTCAGTACCAAATGATGAGATTTCATCTCTAAGAAAAGAATATAAGGATGAGTTTATTATTGCTGGTCAATTAGGTACTTATTATCTAAACTTCAATGTTAATGATCTTAGTATTTATGATGACAAGATTGTGACTACTGAAGAAGAAAGACAAAAAGTTCGCTTAGCTTTAAGCTTATTAATTGACAGAAACTACATTGCTGATGAAATTGGTCAGGCAGGTCAATTACCAGCAAATAGCTTTGTACCTATCGGATTAACAGAACCTGATGGGAAAACAGAATTTATAGCTAAAAATGGTCCTAAAGGTGATGGAGCAGGTTATTATAGTGTTGAAAATACCGATGAAGCTTATGCTGCCAACTGTGCTGAAGCTATAAAATTATTACAAGAAGTTGGGTATACTTTTGATACGAAAACTAAGAAATTCACTAACTTCCCATCATTCTACTATATCACTAATACTGGAACAGGACATCAAGCAATCGCTAACTATTTACAGTCACTATATAGCGGATATGGTATTATAATGTCAATTGTAAATCAAGAGTGGGGTGTATTCCTTGAAACTAGAAAACAAGGTAACTATACTGTTGCTCGTAATGGTTGGTTAGGTGACTATAATGATCCGATTTCATTCTTAGATATGTGGACTTCAACAAGTGGAAATAATGATGTTCAGTTCGGTAAGGATGCACATGCAAATGTAAAAATTTATGGAAAAGATAAAAATCAATCATGGGCAGAAACTTATGATAAATTAATTGAACAAATTAAATCTAGTTCAGATCCAGTAAAAAGATTTGAATTAATGCATCAAGCAGAGGACATGTTAATGACAACAGGTGCAATTGTTCCTATTTACTACTATACTGACCTTTATATGGTTAGTCCTGATTTAAAAGGTTTCTTTGCTTCACCATTAGGATATAAATTCCTAATGTATGCTGAACTTAAATAAGTAACTTAAATCCTTTAGGATAATTTTCCTAAAGGATTTTTAAATTGTTAATAAATTTTATATTCAGATAGGGAGCTATAAGAATGAATATTTAGTTATATGAAGGTCCTAAAGATTGTGGTAATGCTCCTAAAAAGTAACACTAATAAATATTTACAAAGTTTTGATAAACTGCTGATATCAGTTGGAATATTATTGGGAAACAAGAAATTGTGCAAGGATGATGCTATTTCCAGAAGAGACAGATTAAAATGTCATAACTCATGGTAAAACAGGGATAGTAAATGGTATAATTATTTTAAGGTGCATCACGCTATGCTTTTTGTGAAGTTTATAATTTTACTAATGCTAGTAAAAATGCCAAAATTAAAGAAATTACTTCGTATGTGATTAAAAGCAAGTAAAAGTAGAAAGGTTTGGTTATTTATGAATGGTAAATATACAGAATTTAATGCTAAAGTAATTGATAAGTGGGTAGAAGAAGGTTGGGAATGGGGTAAGCCTATTAGCCATGAGGAGTTTATTCGAGCAACTAAAAATGATTGGCAGGTTTTATTAACACCTACAAAACCTGTCCCTAAAAACTGGTTTTGTGAGTTGAGAGGGGCTAAAGTACTTGGACTAGCTTCTGGTGGGGGGCAGCAAATGCCAATATTTGCAGCTTTAGGGGCAAATTGTACGGTAATTGATATTTCTGAAAAGCAATTGTTGAGTGAGAGGGAAGTAGCTCTTAGAGAAAATTATGAGATTGAAATAATTAAAGCTGATATAACAAAGCCTTTGCCTTTTGAAGATAATGTCTTTGATTTGATATTTCATCCGGTGTCCAACTGTTATATTGAAGATGTATATCCTGTGTGGAAGGAGTGTTATCGTATCCTAAAAAAAGGTGGAATTCTTTTAGCTGGTCTTGATAATGGGATTAATTATTTATTTAATGATGAAGAAACTGAAATTATTCGTAAATTACCATTTAATCCTTTAAAAGATAAATCAGCATATGAAAATTCAATTAAATATGATTGGGGAATTCAGTTTTCGCATCCAATTGAAGAACAGATAGGCGGACAATTACAAGTAGGGTTTACACTTACGGATATTTTTCATGATACAAATGGTAATGGTAGATTACATAAATTTAACGTTCCAACATTTTATGCTACAAGAGCAATTAAATAGTGTAATTTTTAATATTGAAAAAATGGGAAAAACTGTTATAATTTAAATAACGGCTTTAGTCGTAAAAAATGGGAGGAAAAACAGATGAAAAAATTTTTACTTGTTTTATTTGCTTTTACATTCATCGGAGCTTTATTAACAGGATGTAAAAGTAAAGAATATGAAATAGCACTTATCACTGATAAAGGAAATATTGATGATAAGTCATTTAATCAAGGAGCATGGGAAGGTGTCGTGGCTTACGCTGAAGAAAATGATATTTCTCATCAGTATATTAAGCCTGAAGAAGCATCTGATGA
>CALFRW010000197.1 GCA_937919135.1 uncultured Haloplasmataceae bacterium | reverse complement strand
TAAAAGAAATATTGCAAGCTGTAAAAACAGTGTGGCCTAAGGAAAAACCGATTATCGTTAGAATTTCAGCAGAGGAATTTGTCGATAACGGTAATCATGTCGATGATTTAATTGAAGTTATTAAAATTGTACAAGACTTAGTTGATATTGTCGATGTATCTACTGGTGGTGTTGTTAAAAATGCGATTATTAATCCATATCCTGGATATCAAATTCCTTATGCTACTAAAATAAAACAGGAATTAGGGATATGTACTATCGCAGGAGGACTTGTATGTGATGCGGAACTGGCTAGTGAAATAGTCAGTAATAAACGAAGTGATTTGGTGTTTTTAGGTAGAGAATTATTACGCAATCCTTATTTTCCCCTTCATGCAGCTAGCATTCTAAATGAGGAAATTGAATGGCCAACACCTTATATACGGGCTAAAAAGTAGTTAAAATAATACTAAAATTCGCAAAGAATTTTAGTATTTTTCATTGCCCTTGACAAACTATTATGATAGTAATAGACTAATAATAACATTGTGATAATAAGGAGGAGGTATAAATGAGTAATCAGTATGAGAGACCCTCGGTGACAGTAGATACATTAGTGTACACAGTGATGAATGAGGAAAGCTTAAATTATCGAAAATTACCAAAAAAGGTTTTTAAGGTCTTATTAATTAAGCGTAAGCAGGAGCCTTATAAGGATTTTTGGGCAATTCCTGGTGGCTTTGTTGATATCGATGAAGATCTTGAAGCAGCAGCTAAAAGAGAATTGAATGAAGAGACCAATATTTCCGATATCTATATGGAACAATTATATACCTATGGTCAGGTTAATCGTGATCCCAGAACAAGAGTAATCAGTTGTTGTTATATGTCATTAGTAGATAGTAGTAACCTAATGGTTGAAGCACGAGATGATGCTAAAGAGGCGAGATGGTTTGAGATAAGGTATAAATTAATTGAAGAAAAGAAAACAATTACTGATACAGGGTATATAAAGACTAAAACCTATCAATTAAAGCTTCAAGATATAAATGCTTTAATCGATGTAATTATCGAAGTTGATAAGCGGAATACAACAATTAAGCGTAAGATAAGGGAATCAAATAATATCGCATTTGACCACGCCCTAGCAATCTCCTACGGGATTGAAAGGTTGAGAAATAAGATTGAATATACTGATATCGCATTTAGTTTAATGCCAGAGCAGTTTACTTTAACCGATTTACAACAAGTATACGAAGTAATTCTTGATAGGGAACTTTTAAAGGCTAATTTCCGCAGGAAAGTAGTTGATATGGTTATTGAGACGAATGCTTATACGAGAGATAAAGGCCACCGGCCATCAAAATTATATCGTTATAATCCAAATTGGATCGATAATAATATTGAAAAAAGGAATTAGCCTAATAATATAAAATGGAGGTAATAAAATGAAACTGAACCGGAATTTAACTCTTTTAACAGACTTTTATGAACTAACAATGGCTAACGGTTATTTTGAAAATGATAAGGGTAAGACCACTTCCTATTTTGATTTGTTTTTTCGGGATATTCCTGATGATGGAGGCTTTGCGATTATGGCAGGGCTCGAACAAATTATTGAGTATATTAATAATTTGCATTTTGATGAAGAAGATATTGCCTATTTGCGGGATAAGAAAATATTTAGTGAGGAATTTTTAAATTATTTACAAGCCTTTAAATTTACTGGTAATATTTGGGCAATTGAAGAAGGGATGCCGATTTTTCCTTTTGAACCGGTATTAATTGTGAAAGCACCGATTATTGAAGCGCAATTTATTGAAACAATGCTTTTAATTACAATTAATCACCAAAGTTTAATCGCA
Organism: uncultured Haloplasmataceae bacterium; assembly: GCA_937919135.1. GTDB lineage: Bacteria > Bacillota_I > Bacilli_A > Haloplasmatales > Haloplasmataceae > CALFRW01. Next base: position 1,757 of record CALFRW010000197.1, on the reverse strand, counting down.
ACAAAAGCAAATCGAATTGTAAGAGCGGCAAATAATCATGCGGTAATGGAATTTGGTAGTAGAAGAGCACAAGGATATGATGCGGCGATTTATGGTGCAAGAGCAGCATATATCGGGGGCTGTGTCGGTACTTCTTGCACCTTAAGTGATAAAGTTTTTCAAATCCCAGCTTTAGGGACAATGGGACATAGTTTTGTGCAAATGTTTGATTCTGAATATGAAGCTTTTGCTTCATATGCGAAAACCTATCCTGACAATTGCACCTTACTTGTTGATACTTATAATGTGTTAAAATCTGGTGTTCCAAATGCGATTAAGGTTTTTAATGATGTTGTTGTGAAGCTCGGTTATCGTCCTAAAGGTATTAGGATAGATAGTGGAGATATCACATATTTATCAAAAACTGCTCGTAAAATTCTAGATGAAGCAGGATTCCCTGACTGTAAGATTATCGCCTCAAATTCCTTAGATGAATATATTATCCGGGAACTAATCTCTCAGGGAGCAAAAATAGACCTGTATGGTGTTGGCGAAAGATTAATTACTTCTAAATCAGCACCGGTGTTTGGTGGCGTATATAAACTCGTTGCGATTGAAAAGGATAGTGAGATTATTCCTAAAATAAAGGTGAGCGAAAATGTTGATAAAATAACGACTCCAGGTTTTAAACAAGTCTATCGTATTTTTGATAATAAGACAAATAAAGCATTAGCTGATGTCATAACATTAAGTGATGAAGTAATTCCTGAAAATGAGGCATATGAAATTTTTGATCCTAATAGTCCTTGGAAACGAAAAACATTAACAAATTTCACGGTAAAAACATTACTTACACCAATTTTTCGCAATGGAAAATGTGTTTATCAAGTACCAAGTATTGTAGAAATTCGTAATCGCTGTCAAAAAGAAATTGATAAATTATGGGATACAGTGTTACGTTTTGAAAATCCGCATAAATATTATGTTGATTTATCACAAAAACTATGGGATTTAAAAAATGATATGCTTTATGAGTATTCACTAAAATAAAAGGTGAAAATTATGCGTTTAAAAATCCCCACGTTTGCTTTAGTAGTATTAGTTGGTCCCTCTAGTAGCGGAAAATCAACTTTTGCGAAAAAACATTTTTTAACTAGTGAGATTGTGTCCTCTGATTATTGTCGTTTTTTAATTTCCGATAATGAAAACGACCAAACGGTCAGTAAGGCTGCTTTTGAATTGATGCATTTTATTATTGATAAAAGGCTTAGTTTGCGTAAGTTTACTGTTGTTGATGCGACTAATGTTTTAGAGAGTTCACGCTATGAATTAATTGAACTTGCTAGAAAGCATCATGCGATAACAGTAGCGATTGTTTTTAATCTAGCTGAAGAAATCTGTTATTATCGTAATAAAATGCGAAGTGATCGACAGATTGATGAAAAAATCATTCATTATCAATATAACCAAATGCAGTATTCATTACTTAACTTAAAAAAAGAAGGCTTTAATTATTTATACTTTATGAATTCTATTAATGATATTATGATGGCCCAACTAACTAAAACTGCTTTATTCTGTGATAAAAGCTTTGAAACTGGTCCTTTTGATATCATTGGAGATGTCCACGGTTGTTATGATGAATTACTGATGTTGTTAGCTAAATTAGGCTATAAAGTAGCTCCTGATTTTGAAGTATCACATCCACAGAAGCGGAAAGTTATTTTTTTAGGCGACTTAGTTGATCGTGGTCCTAAAATTGTTTTAGTGCTTAAACT
>CALFRW010000196.1 GCA_937919135.1 uncultured Haloplasmataceae bacterium | reverse complement strand
ATTTAAACAATATAAAAGCTGATGGTATTGTCTTTCCGTTTTCCACAAATTGGAGAAAAAAGGATGATAAATTAAATGATATTAAAAAATATATGAATCGTATACTCTCATTTTTACCTTAAACTTGATATATGTAAACTAGAATACGTATTAATGTCAAGTTAAAGATATTGTTTTATAAATAATATATAATATCATATTAATGAATGAGGATTATATGTCATTATTGGAAAGATTAACAAAACTACGTAAACAAAATAATTATACTCAAGAAGCATTAGCTTGTATCCCGGCAAACAATATCGAAGTGGGAAAGGTCATGTTATACCTGATGTCATAAATTTAAAGGATATTTAATGGTAGTATTGATTATTTAGTTACTGGAAAAGCAAAATATGATCGAGAAAAACGTCAAGTTTATCGAAATATTGGGCTTTAATAATCGGGATTTTATTACTAGTTGTTTATTTTGTATTATTGATAATTAATCCTAAAAAATTGGAAACACCTGCTTAATTATTTTTAGCATCTGGCTTGTTGATGGTTTAGGCTATCGGAACAAGTTTCCCTTGGTACACTGAATTTCTCTTTATGGTAGTGATTTTATTAGTTCCGTTTCTTATTGTTTTAGGATGTTTCAATTTTATCAAAAAAATCAATCTTAACTCTTAGTTAAGGTTGATTTTTTTTAAAAATTATTATGGTAGAAATTGAATAATAATGTCAATTTTTAACTAGTATTTTCTGTAAAGATGATATATACTGACTATGAGGTGGGTAAAATGAGTTTTAAACAATGGCTTTTTAGTGAAGGCATAAATAAAATTTCTCACGAGGAATACTTGTACCAAACTAGACATTTAATTGCGATTGGACTAGCTATTGGACTTGTTATATTTTTTGGAATCCTCTTTAAACATAATAAAAAAAGACAAAATATTGTCTTAACAACGATTGCTGTTATTTTATTGTTTTTTGAAATTACAAGTCGGATAATCAATTTTATCGAATTAAATGAATATACATTTGTAAAACTATATGATTGTCTTATACCTTGTCATTTTTGTAGTGTAATGGTTGTTTTAATGATAATAACCCATTTTTTTAAGATTGAGAAATTATTTACGATTATTTCAGTGGGAGGAATTTTAGCTACAAGTACCTTTCTGATTTATCCTGCGGTAGGATTTAATACGGAAATTATTGGATTTTCTCAATTATATAGTATAAGTTCGCATGTATTAGGATTTATTTATGCAGTTTTACTATTAATCTACCACAAAGCAACTTTAAATCTAGTTAATTTAAAACGAATTATTATCTTTTTTGGCATAATAATAATTTATGGAATACTATTAGAATTTGTGATTAACCCTGGAAGTAATTACTATTACTTTTTTGAAGATGAAATTGGCTTAAATGCACCATTATTTGTTTATCAGTTATTAATTGGTAGTATCGTAGTGTCTTATATTGCGATCATTTATTTCATTAATCATATTATAAATAAATATATATTGCCAAAATTATCTAAGAAGATAAAATATATAAAATAATTACTCGATATAAAGAGTAATTTTTTTCCATTTAAGCATTATTTGAAATTTTTGTAACTTTTAGTCGATTATCTAGGAAATAGGAGAATTATCATGAAAGATATTAATAGTTTAACAATTGTATTTGATATGTATGGATGCCCTAATCGGTGTAAACATTGTTGGATTGGGAGCTTACCAAATAGAAAATTAACAATTAAAGATTCTACAACTGTCGCAAATTTCTTTAAAACAAAATTTCCGCGAAATTTCACCTTTTACAGTTGGATGCGTGAACCTGATTATGCTGATAACTACAAAGAAATTTGGGAGCTAGATAATAAATTATCTGTCGATAATTTACCTAAACGTTTCGAATTAGCAAGCTTTTACCGTATAGTAAGAGATAAAGAATATGTGCCTTGGCTATCTAAATTAGGAGTTAAAGTAGTACAATTAACGCTTTTTGGATTAGAAAGACTAACGGATCTTTATATTGGTAGAAAAGGTGCTTTTAATGAAATTATCACAGCAACAAAAATACTAATCAATAATAATATTACCCCTAGATGGCAAGTTTTTATCAATCAAGAAAATAAGGAAGAGATCATAGAACTAATTGAACTAAGTAAAACCTTTGATCAAGAATTTGAATTATTTATTCATGAGGGAAGTTGTGATGGTGAAAATGAATTGCTATATCCTATCAGAATTACAAGAAATGATATAAGTGATACAATCAAACCGTATTATTTAAACTACGATGGTCTTTATGAAGAAAAAACACTTTATGAAAAGTTAAGTTATGATAACAGTACTTCTAGCTTAATTACTAGTGATGTTGTATTTTATGTTACTAATGATTTTTCTGTTTATCCTAATCTTTCAAATATCGCACCTTGGTGGAAAATTGGAAATATTAAAGAAAATACGGTTGATGAAATTATTGCTAATTATCTAAATCATGTTCCAACTGCAATGAAGATTCGCAGTACGATTCCTTTAGGAAAAATTGTTCAAAGTGTTGGTAATAAAGCAAGTGAAAAATTGTTTAGTAAAGCTGATTACATTATTTATTTATTAAATCAGTATGCGAGAAAAACACATTTT
>CALFRW010000195.1 GCA_937919135.1 uncultured Haloplasmataceae bacterium | reverse complement strand
GACAGTAAGTTTGTTTATCATATTACGTACCTTGTGTACTTTATTTTGTAATTTGAGAAATTATCATATATAATAATACTTAAATGTAATATACTGATAGTAAGATGGATGGTAAATATGAAAATAAAAATAATTTGTCAAAAAGATAATTTTAAAGAATATTCTGAGATGCTTGAGCGTGGTGGTTTTACTATTAGTAACGACGCTGATCTTATTTTTAAAGAAGTAAATTATACTCAAGAAACAATTGTGGGAAAATACAACAACCGCTATGAAATCATTCCTTATCAAGAGATAATTTATGTTGAAAGTTTTGGACATGAAATTATTTTACATGCTCTTGATAAAGAATATTCAATCAAAGAAAAACTATTTGAAATTGAAGGTATGTATATAGATAAGGGCTTTATCAGAATAAATAAATCTTGTGTTGTTAATAAATTTCAAATTAAAGAAATAAAACCAACATTTAATACAAGATTAGAGCTAATAATGAAAAATAATGCTAAACTTTATGTAACACGCACTTATTACAATCAGTTTAAAGAATATATTGGCTTTTAGGAGGGAATACAAATGAGCACAATCGCTTTTATTATACCTGTTATCACACTTATTTTGTTTATTGGACTAGTTATTTTATTATTGGTCCTTTTATACAAATACCTGTATAAAAGACAGTTAAACTACGCTTTACGTCACGAAAATGATACCAAATCTGTGGGCTTTATGGAGCCAATAAATTTTATTTTTTCAATTATCTTTATTATTATTTTAATCCTTTCAATCGTGATGTTAACAAAGATTAACCGAATCTCTGACGAATTGACTAATGCAAATAACAGTCTTAATAGATTACAACAGAGTTATAATTATTTAGAAAGTAAATCCAATACTATCTTAGGCAAAATTCAAGAACAAATAGATAAAGATAAATGGATTAATACATCATCCTATGAGTATTTGGATTTCACAGAAGACAAATTACATTATAACGTTAAAATTAATTTTTCGATCAAAGAATTACAAAAAGATGCAAAATTATATCTATTAGTCACAAATAAAGACGATGATAACTCTTTTCAAAAAATCGAGGTTGAATATAAAGGTTTCTTAACATTTGTACAGACAATTGAGCTACCACTAAATCAAAATTATCAAATATATCTCGCCTCAGAAACTGATTCTAATACAACGCAAGAACATTTACTTGACATTAACTTAAAAGATCATTTTGATTATCGAATTAGTGATTTTGATTATACTTTTAAAAATGATAACTTTAATTTTACTATTGTCGTTGATAATTATGGAATACCAAAGTTTAAAATTAAAACAGTTAACATTATTATCTTAGAAATAATAGAAAATGAAGAACAGGCATTTGAAAACGGGGAAAAATTTGATATCACAAATAAAGTGACGATTACTGAAGTTAAAAATCAACAAGTAATAAAAGGATCATATCCAATAAACAGTAAAAATCAACTAATGATCAAATTGGAATTAGAAGACTATTTTGGTAATATTATTAATTCTAAATATTTTGAACATATATATTATCAAGGTTAAGAAAAAGGAGATTGCACAAATCTCCTTTTTTGTTGGATTTACTTAATATAAGTTTTTTTTACATATTGTGATGTCATTAGCTGTAGTAAACCACCATATCCCATGCGGAAACTAATTACATCTCCTAATTTGTAATCAGTATCAGTAACATTTAGAATTAGATGGTCACTACTTGAACCTAATATTTTTACATTATTATCTACGGGCCAAATATTAGTATGATAAACATCTTGTTTACCGATAGCTACAATGGCTCTTTTAATTATCCCTATATCTTCATATTCAACTTTTTGACCAAAGGCATCGACCCCTCTTTCCCCAAAAGGATACGATGGTTTAGTCTGTAATTCAATAATTTCCGCCTTTAAAGTAAAGACATCTTGGTAACAAGATGATAAATCTTCTTCATAGGCAGTTTCACGTCCTAAATAAAAAGCTTCTCCAATCCGTAAATTGTTAATTTCCTTAGGTAATTCTTTTCGGGTAATTAAATGTAAACTAGAAGAATTTCCCCCGGAAATAATTTCTAACTTAATCTTAAACTGATATTCAATTTGTTGTTTTATCTCAATTAATTTACCTAAATTCGCTTGTGTTGGAATTATTGATCCATAACAAGTCAAATTAGTTCCAACTCCAACTAATTCAATATTTTCTAACTTAAGAATTTCCTCAACTATTGAAAGATAATCATTTTCAAACCAAATACCTTCTCTTAAATCCCCTAAATCAATCATTAGTATTATTTGATGAATTCGATTAATATCTTGAGCTGCTTTATTTAATAGTTTAATTGTTTCAAGCTCTGAGTTAAGTGAGATATCACAATACTTAACAACATTACTAACCTCTGACTTCATCGGAAGCCTCAATAATAATTTAGGTAAACTTGATTCTTGAACTAACATTAAATTTTCAATTCTGGATTCTGCAATATGGGTAATACCAGAATTAATTACGGTTTCCATCGCTTTAAGATTACCTGCTAAGACCTTTGTAACTCCAAAGATATATTTTATCCCAGCACCATTACATAACTTAACAATCGCATTTACATTATGCTTTAATTTGCCTATATTAATCTCTATTAATGGATACACCCTATCACCTACATTCTAAAACTATTATACATCAATTTTAATGCTTGTTCAGGATACTTCAAAGATATTACTCCGAGAGATGCCATTATGTAATCATTGTCAATTAGAATTTCAGAGTGTTCTGACGGCATTAATTTTGTTGGGTCCTGTTTTCTTATTATCGCTTGTAAAATTTCTTTTCGCTGAGGAAGTCTCGTTAAAGCTCCTCCTGTACCAATAATATATTTTACATTTGTTAAATCTTTTCCTTCCGCAACTTTAACTCTACCTAAAGCACCATATAAATTACGGTACCTTCCACAATGTCTATCTAAGGCAATAGATAAAGCAGCTTTAGTTAACCTTTCTACTAATGGAACCTGTTTAGTCCTAGGAATTGCTTCATAATTAGCTAATAGATAATCTAATTCAGCTTTTGTGATCATTAAATCTGCGATTAGCTTGTCCACTCCAATCATCTTGACGATGTTTTGATGATTAACATATAATCCTAAGTCACCTTCGACGGTCCTTTTCGCAATAGGTTCAGGGCTTACTAAAACTTTACTAACTTCTTCGCTACCGCTAGTAACTGAATGTAAGTCGGTAGTAGCTCCACCAACATCAAAAACAATTAAATCGTTAAGCGATTTTTCTAATATTTTTGCTGCTTGCATTACAGCTCCAGGAGTTGGAATAATATGAGAATTAATAATCTCTCTAACTTTCTCCATTCCTTTAGCATGAATTATATGTCTTTCGAACACGGCTTGAATAATTTTTCTTGTTGGTTCGACATTTAAATCATCAATTTTAGGATATACATTATCCGTAAGTGAAAGAAAACTTTCTTGTTGATATTCCGTAAAAATTGCTTTAATTTCATCTTGATTGACACAATTTCCAGCATAAATTACGGGGACATTAAGTTGTAATTTTGCGATTTCATAGGCATTATTAAGAGCTGTATTTTTTTCACCATAATCTACCCCACCAGCTATTAAAATAATATTAGGGTTTATATTAGTAATTTTCTTAATCTCAAATGGTGACAAAATCCCACTTGTAATTAGGTGGATATTTGCCCCAGCACCTAAGGCTGCATTTTGGGCAGCCTTGACAGTCATGTCATATACTAGACCATGGACCGTCATTCTCAGGCCGCCAGCAGCACTACTAGTCGCAAATGTTTCTTTTATATTCAGCTCTTTTTCATTTAAATTTTCTTTTAAATCATTTATTGCTTCATTAAGTCCTAAGGTAACATCACCTAATAAAACTGATGTAGGCGCTTGTCCTTGCCCAATAAATTTTGGCTTATCAGTATACATATCGACAAAAGCATTTACGACTGTCGTTGTACTACCGATTTCAAATACAAGAACATCAATTTCCATGCATTATTTCCTGTTTACGTTCGACTAAGAATGAAGCTACATGTTCACCTTTAGTACCTCTGCCAAAGCCTGCATCAATTCCTTGCTTCTTCGCTGTTTCAGGCGATACTTGTGTTCCACCACAAATAATAATTACTTTATCACGAATTCCTTTTTCAATCGCCACTTCATGCAATTTTTTCATATTTTTATAATGAATATCATCGTGAGAAATGATTGTTGATGCTAATATGGCATCAGCATTTGCTTCGATAGCTGCATCAATCAATTTATCAATTGGAACTGATGTTCCTAAATAGATACATTCAATACCATACTTCTCAATTCCCCCATGTTTAATATCGATAATTTCACGCATTCCCACCGAGTGTTCATCTTCGCCAACAGTACCAGAAACTATTTTCATCCCATTATTCTTAACAAATGCTGATATTTCATCATCTGATAGTGTTTTAGGTTCTTCAGGAATAACTAATTTATCTAAGTCGATTTCAAATGGAACTTTTCCTTTTAATTGAATTCTTGTGCCTTCTGCCATATGTAGCACTTCTTTATGAATTACTTCAACATCTAACAAATTCATTTTTTTACCTATTTCAATCCCAGCAAATTCAGCATGGCGAATATCAGTCGGTAAGACAAAATCAACTGTAACAGTTCCGTCTCCCAGCCATTCAACTTCAGGTTTTACTAGTGAAGTAGAACGATATTTTTCGGTTTCTTCTAAGCGCTTATATACATTATCAGATTGATCTAACTCATCGATATAAATTATTTTTTCTGGTTTTTCAAATGTACAACCAGCGATTAATGATGCGGGATTATTTACCGCTTTTTCATCATACTGTGCAACATTATTGTTACCAAAGTGAGCTGTTACAGGGGCGAAGTAATCATTATCACGCGGATAAACCGTATTAACTCCGACACCACCAGCGATTTTACGAGAAATTCCATCACCATTGCGTTCTGGATAAATACCAGAGTCAATAAAATAACCTTTTTCAACCGCATTAAAGTAGCCACCATTTTCAAGCATTTCTTCTAAAAATAATATTGCTCTTTCTTTTAACTCACGGACTTTATCTCTTAAATAACCATCATTTTTTAACTCAAGCATTTCCATTAACCCATCCATACCAACTAAAGCTTGTTTAGCAGTATCACAGGCTTCAATATTATACATATGCCAAGGCACATTTCGACCTTCATCAGGTGTAATTGTTGACTGGATATCAGCACTAGTTAGTTTGGAAATTAACAAGTTTAATACATGGGTAACAGTTGCTTCACGGGTCGATGATTCCATATACTTTGTATTCATTTGTGCCCGCATTTTATATTCAGAGAAAAATTCACGTAACGCCACTGCATATGGTAAGTTTATTTTTAAATCCGGAGCAGGGGCAGCAGTTGGTGGTACGGTAGATAGCGCAATTTGTTCCTTTTTCATCCCAACTTGTACAGAAAACGCACAATTGATCGCATGTTGAACAAATAACTCCGGCATAACCTTCCATGCATCTTTGGCAGTAGCATTCGCATTATGAGCACCGTCGATTTGTAATATATCTGCCCAACTCATAATTTTTTTTGACTCAGCAGCATCAACAAATGATCTAACCATATTAATATTACGATACAAAACGTTATATTGTGGATCTTGATGTGCACCATTAACGCCTTCTTCTGCAAACATAACCGCTATATCTGGACCAGCAACTCCAGAAACATATGAATGATAATTAATTGGTCTTCCAACTTCTTCTTCAATAATATCAAGTGCTTTTCTTTGTAAGCGAACTTGTTTTCTCGTTACTGGAACTCCACCAACTCCTTGTGGTGTTCCTTCAATTAAACCGTCAAAGTGTGATTGACCAGCTGTTCTAATAACCATAATATGGTCAGCACCATGCCAGGCTGCCATTCTCATTCTTCTTATATCATCTTCAAAACGTCCTGAAGCTATTTCTGTAGTTATTACAGGAAGTGGTTGTGGGTCTATATTATTAAAGTATTTAGCAGCAGGAAGCGGAACGCTGTTTTGTAATGGCGTAGATAGTTCAGTATAATCATAACCATTCAGATTTAATTTTGGCTCATGTTTACGCCATACCCAACCTCGACGTTTTGGTCGATAGTTTTCAATATCTTTCATTAATTCCCTAATGTTTAATTTTTCATTTGGTTTTAATTTCATTATTTCACCACCCCAAAACTATTTAATATTTCTTCCCAATACTTTCCTTCAATTAAACTTAAACCTGCTTCACGAATTGATACATTATGCATTTTCGCAGCTTTATAAACAACATGACCTGCACCTTTTCCAATTAAGCCATAATCTAATACTTTATCTACTAATGCTTTTGCTTCTAGACTAGAAAATCCCATTCGTAGTAACACCGAGCGTTCAATAGCGGGAGAAGTTTGAGTTTGAGCAAGGTCTATAAGTGGCTTTACCACTTGATTTGTTAAATCCCAAAATCTTTGTTTTAACTCATCATCCGACATATTAGCAAGATGCTTTCTTCTTGCCTCATAATCATCTTTACGGGTCATAAGCTTTTCCAAAATATCACCTCTAAATTTTTATTTCTTGTAACGCTTTCTTGATAAAATCTTCATCCTCATTTACTTCTTCCATTAAAAACGCTATATCTTCTGCGGTTATTTGTTTAGGTAATTCACTTTCAATATGATTCCTAATACAAGATTTTTTGGTTTTATGTAGGTCTAAATCGACTACTTTTATTAAGCTAGGATTAGAAGGGATAATAATCGATTCCCCAGGAACCTCAGTTTTTGGGTTACCAAATTTAATCTCAATCCCATTATTCCGGGCAAATGAAAGTTGAGCAGCGTGATGCTTTCCAGCACCAGTATACTCGGTTTCTTGAACTACAATAATTTTATCTTCGGCTAATTCTTGTGCAATACTAAATGCTGCTGCTAAAGAAGTATTTCCAGCAGGTCCTCTTTCAATACCTTCTAATGCTGACAACATTTCTGTAGCAAAAAATACTTCCCCTTGGTTAACAGTTACATAACGATCCATATACCTTAATGGGCGTGCAGCTGACCGAGGAACATCAGAACGGTCTGGATATGTCGCAAATGGAATTCCAAAACCAGTATGTCCAGTAGTAAATGATTTACGGTTAAATTGTGTGTCACTTGCCATGTGTAAACCTTTTAAATTAACACTAGCACCGATAATTTGTACTTTTTTACTAGTTGCTTTCTTTATTCCCCGAGCAGTCCCAGTTAAATTACCGCCCCCAGCATTAGTACATACAACGACATCTGGCACTCTGCCAAGTTGTGCTTCGCTTTGTTTAATTATTTCGTAACCTAGAGTCTCAATTCCACTAATTCCAAAAGGTGTATAAAGTGAAGCATTAAAGTAGCCAGTTTCTTCAAGGATTCTTAAAAAAGTATAAAATAATTCTGGACCAACGCTAAGTTGAACTACTTCAGCACCAAAAGCTTCACATTTACGAGCTTTTTCAACAATTTCTGGTTGGCCAACACCTTTCGAATCAAAGCATTCTTGAACAATAATACATTTTAAGCCATATTTAGCTGCTTGACTGGCAACAGCTGCACCATAATTACCTGATGTAGCAGTAACAACACCTACATATCCCATCTTTTTAGCATGATAACAACTAAGTGCTGCCCGTCTTGCTTTAAAACTTCCAGAATCATTTAACGCTTCATCTTTAACAAAAATTCGTGCTCCTTTACCTTTTGGTGCTAATTTACGCGCCAATTTAGTAATGTTCTTTAATTCTTTTAAAGGCGTATTACCTACACCATGAGCAAGTTGAATCTTTTGAATTTCTGCGATTGAATAAGGACTTGCCTTTTCCATCATTAACTCATAATCAAAACCAAGTCCTGAATATTCAAAAGAATCATAATCGACTCCGACAGATTGTTTCATTATATCATTTCGACGTGACATAACCGCTTGATAAGACATATCTTTACTCATCGTTATCAGCTCCAAACGTATACTCTTTTACTATTTCAGCTACTTTTAATATTTCTGGAACAAACTCGCCAAAATTATGTTTAAATGTCGGGTTAACTTGAACCAATTTTCCGCTTTCAAGCCTTCCTGTCACTGTTTTTATCTGAACTTCATCACCTAATTCTGCATCATTCATTAAATAACCTTTTACCCATAATTCTAGTGGTACTAATTTAGTATCGTCTGGTACTTGAGGAGCTCTTTCCTCAGGCTTTAAAACAATACGATGAATTTGTACCCAAGTTCCTAATTTAATCAACTTATTCACCCTCAATCATTTCTCTTACATCCCCCATAATTGCTCTAGGCACTGGTAAGTCGATCATTGTTTTTAACCCTGACCGTGCATTAATAACATGAGGAATCAAATTAACACACATTGCAATTGTACCAAGTCCACCGTCAACCTCAGGATTAATAGCCATATTTACTTCTGGAGTACCTTTAATCTTTATATAATCTCCTGTTTCAACACCAGCTAATTGAGGTTCAATTTGTTGTGGATGATGCATATTTATCTTTACTTTTCCATCAACATATCCTTGTCCCGTCATATTTACACCACAAAGATTACCTGCTTTTGCGAAACCATAAGCTGATTTACGATCGACATCAGTTATTATCGGTTTCATTTGTTGAGTAACTTTATCTAAATTCCAGCCTAACGCTTTAGCAATCATATTAATACTTTCAGCAAAACCTACATGCCCAGCTAAAGCATTATTTTTCATTTTTTCATCATATTCAGCTACAGTAAGACCTACACCTTGTTCTTCCATTACAGCTTGACCAAATGGTGATAAACTGTTAACACGACTAACATCGATATCCTCGACATGCTCCATAACCCCAGACAAACAAACAACAAGTAAATCCATCATCATTCCTGGATTTATTCCTGTTCCAATAACGGTCACACCATTTTTCTTCGCGATTTTATCCATTTCATGTGCTAAGTCCTGGCTTTGTGCTTGTGGAAAAGCCATTTCTTCTGCAGTTGAGATTACATTTACTTTCTTTTCTAATAAGGTTTTAATTTTTGGAAAAGCATTTTTCGTAAATGAATCTGTTGCAAGTAAAACAATATCACAAGATTTTTCACTAACAACATCATCAATATTGTCTTTTACGATACAATCGGGGTTATCGTGCTTTTTAAGTTTAAGAATCTCATAAATGCTTTTTCCAACATAATTCGGGTTTTTATCACATACACCAACAATTTCAAAGCCTTTTTTACTAAGAATCATTTTAGCCATTCCACTACCCATGGCACCAAAGCCCCAAATTGCTACTTTAACTTTCTCAGTTCTCATAGTATCACTCCCTATATTTATAAAATTATTTTTGTACCGCTTTTTCCTTCTAAAGCTAGATTAGCTTTTTCTAATGATGCGATTATAGCTGTTCTACCTGATTTAGAAGCAGCAAAACTAATAGCAGCTTCAATCTTTGGTAACATGCTACCTTTGGCAAATTGACCTTCAGCGATATATTTTTTAGCATCACTAACTGTCAAAACATCTAAAGTTTTTTGGTTAGGTTGATTAAAATTAATTGCAACTTGGTCTACAGCTGTTAGTATAAAAAGAAAATCAGCATCAATTATTTCTGCAATTTTACTACTAGCAAAATCTTTATCGATAACCGCTGCGACACCTTCTAGCTTGTCTTTCTCTTTGATTACGGGTATCCCTCCCCCTCCAACTGTAATTACAATGTGTGAAGCGTCTATTAAAGATTTAATAATGTCTTTCTCAACTACATCCACTGGTAAAGGGCTAGGAACAACGCGGCGATATCCCCTTCCCGCATCTTCTTTAAATAAATATCCCTTTTCTAAGCTAATTTTATCAGCTTCTTCTTTACTATAGAAAGCTCCAATTGGTTTAGTCGGATTATTAAATGCTTGGTCATTTTTATCAACGATTACCTGGGTTATTACTGTTGCGACTGATTTTGTAAGCTTGTGTTTTTTTAATTCATGGTAAATAGCATTTTGTAAATGATAACCAATATATCCTTGACTCATTGCCCCGCATTCTGGAAATGGCATCTCATCATTAAAAACTAAATTTATCATCCCTACTTGTGGTCCATTCCCATGCGTTACAATGACTTCATTCCCCTGTGAAATTAAATCAACAATTGATTTTGCAGTAGCTTTTACTAACTCCATTTGCTCATAAGGTGAATTTCCTAAAGCATTCCCACCTAATGCGACAACTATTCTTGACATTTTATCCTCCTATAGTGGCTAACATTACTGCTTTTATTGTATGTAAACGATTTTCTGCTTCATCAAAGACGACTGAATATTTTGATTCAAAAACTTCATCTGTTACTTCGATACTCTTTAAACCAAATTTTTCATGAACTTCTCTACCAACTGTAGTATTTAAATCATGAAAAGCTGGTAAACAATGCATAAATATTACATCTTTTGCTGCATTATTTATCATATCCATATTAACTTGATATGGTTTTAATAAATCAATTCGTTGTTTCCATACTTCTTCGGGTTCTCCCATTGATACCCAAACATCTGTATATATAACATCAGCGTCTTTTGTTCCTTCATTGATATCTTCTGTTAATAATATTTTCCCTTGCGTTTCTTCACAGATTTTTTGACATGTCTTTTCTAATTCAGCTTCAGGCCAAAGTTCTTTTGGAGCTACAGCGCGAAAATCAAGTCCCATTTTTGCACAACCTACCATTAAGGAATTACCCATATTATTCCGAGCATCGCCAACATATGCAAACTTAATTCCCTTAAGATGTCCTTTATGCTCTAAGACTGTCATAAAATCAGCTAAAATTTGGGTTGGATGAAATTTATCTGTTAGCCCATTCCATACTGGCACCCCAGAATATTTAGCAAGCGCTTCTACTGTTTCTTGTTTAAACCCACGATATTCAATTCCATCAAACATTCTTCCTAATACTCTAGCAGTATCAGCAGTACTCTCTTTTTTACCCATCTGGCTTCCAGTAGGTCCTAAATATGTAACATTCATGCCTAAATCATAAGCACCTACTTCAAAAGCACAACGTGTACGAGTCGAATCTTTTTCAAATAATAAGACAACATTTTTTCCCCTTAACTGTGGTTTTTCATATCCTGTATATTTTGCTTTTTTTAAATCAATCGCGAGATTAAGTAAATAATCAATCTCCTTAGGACTAAAATCCAGTAATGTTAAGAAACTTCTTCCTCGGATATTAATTGGCATTTTTCTTCCTCCTTAAATAGTTTATATTATATTAAACGTCCTCACGTAATAGAGGCATACTCATACAACGAGGTCCACCACGACCACGAGATAATTCACTTGATAAAATGGCATGAATTTTAACCCCATGCTTATCTAAAATCTCATTAGTAACATAATTTCGGGCATAGACTATTACTTCTCCAGGTGCAATTGCTAGAGTGTTAGCGCCATCATTCCATTGTTCTCTTCCAGCAATGATCTCATCTCCTCCACCACAAGGAATTAATGTCACTGGTTGCTCGACATATTTTTCTAAAATTTTTTCTAAACGGTCGACAATTGGTTTTACTTGAATTTTACCAGCTCTTTTAGGGTCCTTAGTTAATTCGTAAACTTTAAATTCATTATTAATTTGACTATGTAAAGTAAATTTGTCAAAGTCAACTCTTGTGAATACAGTATCAAGGTGCATAAAGGCTCTAATCTTAGGAATATCGAATGCTAGGACAGTTTCAAAATTAGTTTGATATTTATAAAATAAGTTTTTTGCTAATAATTCGATACTACTAGGGTGAGTTCTTTGACTGACACCAACAGCTAGTACTTTATCTGATAAGATTAGGATGTCCCCGCCTTCTAGTGAATAAGTATTATCACGATTATAATAGCGATCGATCTTACCGTTTCCATATATAGGATGATATTTAAAAATATAATCAGCATATATTGTTTCACGGCTTCTCGTTAAAGTAGACATCCGGTTTAATGTAATCCCTGAACCAATCGCTGAAAATGGATCACGTGTAAAATATAAATTAGGCATTGGATCACTTACAAAAGGATAATCACTTATGTAATCAGATAAAGTTCGCTTTTGAAAATTAGGAACATCTTTTTTACGGATTCCTCCCATCGTTGTTTCAATCATGGTTTTGGTATTAGAAAATGAGGATAAATAATCTTTAACTACTTGTCGTAATGTTTCACTAACAACATGGGCTTCATCTAAAAATTGTTCGACAAACTGTTGTTTAATAGCTTTATCTTCATCTAAAGTTTCAGCAATCAAATCCTCTAAATAAACGACATCAATTCCATTATTCTTAAATACTTGCGCAAATTCATCATGCTCTTTTTGAGCATATTCAAGCCAAGGAATATCATCAAATAATAATCTTTCTAACCACTCTGGTTTAATGTTTTCGAGTTCTTTACCAGGTCGATGTAACATGACTTTTTTTAGTTTCCCGATTTCTGTATTAACGTATATTGGTTTCATAATATCAACTCCTATAGAATTATCTTCGTAAAAAGAGGAATGTCAGAAAAAAATCCTGACCTTCCTTCGTTATACTTGATTGTAAACGCATACATTATCTATTATACCATTAAATATGAATTTACAAAATATGTAATTGCTATTTTAGCAATTATTTTCATAAATAATCTCCATTGCTTTTAAATCTTCAGCAATAATTAGTTGCGCTTCAGTGTTATTTTGCACATCTTCTACTGTATATATAGGATTAATCTCAATTAAACGGATTCCTTTATCGGTAACTTCCATAACTCCCATCTCCGTAAAAATCATATTTACCTCACCTTTTGCGGTTAAAGGAAGTGTACATTGTTTTAATATTTTTGGTTTTCCCTTATTTGTATGACTCATGGCAACGATAACTTTTTTAGCACCAACTAATAAGTCCATTGCTCCACCCATACCAGGAACTAATTTCCCAGGAATAATCCAATTAGCGATATTTCCTTTTTCATCAACCTCTAAAGAACCTAAAACAGTTAAATCAACATGTCCTCCTCGAATAATTGAAAATGACAAAAAACTATCAAAATATGCTCCTCCCGTTAAAATACTAACCTTTTCACCACCAGCGTTAATAATATCTGGGTGTTCTTGGGTTAAATCAGGTTTTGGTCCTAAATTTATCATTCCATTTTCTGATTGAAAATGAACTTTAATTCCTTCTGGTACATAATTTGCGACTAATGTCGGTAATCCAATTCCTAAATTAACCACATGACCGTCTTTTAATTCCTTTGCTACTCTTCTAGCAATAACTTCTTTAATGTTCATTAATTATTCTCCTTTACAATATAATCAACAAAAATATGGGGCGTCATAATATAATTAGGTTCTAATTCATCAACATATTTTTCCGCCCAAACAAACACTTTCTCTGAAGCCATTGCCATGATTGGATTAAAATTGCGTGTTGTAGCATTATAAATAACATTTCCAAATTTATCTACTAATGAACCATAAATAATAGCTATATCAGCTTTTAAAGCTGTTTCTAATAAATACTCTTTATCATTAATAATTATTTTTTGCTTTCCTTCTTCAACTTGCGTGCCAACCCCAGTCGGTGTTAAGATTCCTCCTAGACCAGACCCACCAGCTCTGATTTGTTCAGCTAATGTGCCCTGCGGGGTTAAGATAACTTCTAATGAACCCTCTGCCATCATTTGTCCTACAAGCGGATTCAGTCCCACATGAGATGCAATGAGACGTTTTACTTGTTTATTTTTAATTAATTTTCCTACCCCTTTATCTGGGTAACCGGCATCATTACAAATGATTGTTAAATTCTTTACATTTGTTTCAACTATGGCATCAATTAATGTTTCTGATGTTCCTACAGCCATAAATCCACCAACCATAATGCTTAGGCCATCACTTAAATGAGCCTTGAATTGATTAATGTCGATCAATTTCATAATTATCCTCCATTACCGTTTTTTAAATATTGATAAAATCCCTCACCAGATTTTCTTCCTAGTAAATTACCTCTAACCATCTTTCTTAATAATGGATGTGCCCGATATTTTGAATCACCAAACTCATTAAATAAGGTATCCATTATCGCTAAGACAACATCATTACCAATTAAATCAGATAATGCTAGTGGTCCCATTGGATGATTAGCTCCTAACATCATTGCTTTATCGATATCTGTTGCTAAAGCAATGTTTTCAGCATAAATCCCGACAGCTTCATTGATCATTGGTACTAATAAACGATTAACGACAAATCCTGGTGCTTCTTCAACAAGGACCCCTTCTTTACCGATTTGTTTTACAAAATTTAACACAAAATCAAGCGTTTCCTCACTTGTAGTGATACTTTTAATTACCTCCACTAGTTTCATAATTGGTGCTGGGTTAAAGAAATGAATTCCAATCACCTTATCTCTTCGAGAAACACTAGTAGCAATTTCTGTTATTGAAAGTGATGAGGTATTAGTAGCTAAAATTGCTTTTTCATTCATAACCTGATCTAAGTTAGAAAAAATTTCTTGCTTTACTTTCATATTTTCCACTACAGCTTCAATAACTAAATTAGCGTCTTTAGCATCCTTGATGTCGACACATGTTATAATCCGTTTTAAGATATTTTCTTTATCAGAATCAGTTATTCTGCCTTTAGCAACTAATTTACTAAGGTTTTTGCCAATCCTTTGATAAGCTTTGTCTAACAAGTCGATTGATACATCATTAAGATAAACTTCGATATTAGATTGAGCAATTACTTGCGCAATCCCACTTCCCATTGTTCCACTACCGACAACTAGAACTTTCATTGTATCCTCCTTATTCAAAATTAGCTTTTCTTTTTTCTAAGAAAGCTTTCATTCCTTCCTTTTGATCATTATGATTAAAACATTTTGCAAAATAAATATTTTCAAGCTCAATAGCATCATCTATTGGTGCATCCATACCCTCACTCAACATTTTTTTAATATGAATTAAGGCATTAAATGAATTTTTTTCTAGTGAACTAATAATATTTTCTCCTGCTTCAGCTAAGCCATTTGTTGATACAACACTAGTTACAAGCCCCATTATTAAAGCATCGTTAGCATCAATTACTTTACCTGTATAAAGTAATTCCTTGGCTTTAGCAATCCCAATTAAACGGGGTAATCTAACCGTTCCAGAAAACCCAGGTGTAATACCTAGTGTTACTTCAGGTTGACCAAACTTAGCGTTAAGTGAACAAATTCTCATATCACACGCCATCGCAAGTTCAGCACCTCCGCCTAAACAATAACCATTAACGAGGGCAATTGTAATCTTATCTAATAATTCAATTTTGCGAAATATACCTGCTCCGAGTCTTCCATAGGCTACTGCTTCTTCATGACTCATATCGCTCATCTCAGCGATATCTGCTCCAGCGATAAACGCTTTGCCCACGCCTATAAAAATAATATACTTTATTTTAGGATCATTACCAATATTTGTGATTATTGTATCTAATTCAACTAACATTTGCTTATTTAGTGCATTTAAAGCATTTGGTCGGTTAAAGGTAACTTTTGCAACATTACCATTAATTTCCAATAATATTGTTTCCATAAAAGCCTCCTTAATATTTATATACCTACACTAAGTTTCTTTTTACTAATTCAGTAGTAAAAAAGTAAGCTACATCCTCAGCGAACTTCTTAACGCCAAACCCGGCATCATACCCTAATTCTTTAGCAAGTTCATGGCTGATACGAGGGCCTCCACATATGACAATTAAATCTTTTCTAATTCCTTCCGCTTCTAGGATTTCGATTAAATTTGTTAAATTATTAATATGAATATCTTTTTGGGTTACAGTTTGGGAAACCAAAAGGACATCAGCATTTAATTCGATTGCTTTTTGGACAAATACTTCATTTTCAACTTGACTTCCTAAATTATAAGCCCTAATCCCTTGATAACGCTCAAGCCCATAATGTCCGGCATATCCTTTCATATTCATGATGGCATCGATTCCGACAGTATGCGCATCACTTCCTGTTGAAGCTCCTAAGACAATAATCTCACGTTTAATATGTGTTTTTATATAATCTTCAATTTCGTGCATTTCCAGCTTATTAGTTTCCAAGGTTTCAACATGCATCTCTTGATAATTTACTGTATGGATAATATTTCCATAAACAATATAAAAGGAAAATTCATCATCTAACGCTTTTGCATGTGCAACTAGTGGATCAGTTAATCCCATTTTAAGTGCCAACTCTTTTGCACAAGCTTCTCCTTTTTCATTTAGCGGAACCGGTAAGGTAAAACTGATTTGTACTTTTCCATCATTTAGCGTATCACCATATGGTTTGACTTTTGTTAAATCCAAAATCTTACTATATTTTTTTTCTTCTAATGAATATCCCACTTTATACCCCCTTTAATTCCGCTATCATAGCTTCTTGTACTAAATTAAAATATCCCTGTTCCTTTTGAAAAACATTTTCTAGTCCTTTCCCACCATTAGCTGGTCGTTTTATCCGTGCAAATACGCCCTTTTCTAATGTTTCAAACATGCCTATACTTTCAATTTCAGCTAGTAAATTATTAGCTTTTACTAAGACGTCACTAGCTCGTTTTTGGACAATTCCATCAGCTTTATAAGTGATTTCTCCTGAAATATCTTTCATCGTCTTAAAAATATAACTTGCATTTTCAATAGCTAATGCTCTATCTGACATAAACGGTGTATGAATTGCCTCTGTTAACATTCCCAATAAATGAATTTTTTGATTAGTCATAATAGTTATTACGTTAAATAAGGCATCCTGAATATGTCCTTTAAAAATATTTCCTGTCTTAAATTTGGTTGGTGGCATATATTTTAAAGGCGCTTTAGGAAAAATTTCTCGAGCCATTTGTGCCTGAGCTAATTCATATAAAAAACCATTTTCAATCTCAGGATTTATTTCAAATGCATGACCTAAACCTTGTAATTCTTCAGGTAAATATGCTAAGAGTGCAAATTGTTCGTTAATAAATTGGGAGCTTAAAACTGTATGAGCCTCTTCGATAGCATCACTGGTTGTTAAATAGTTATCTTCACCCGTATTAATAATAATTCCAGCGTAAGAATTAATAATCCGGGAAAAATATTGGTCCACAAAAGTGCGCTTCATATTAATATCACGGAATAAAATTCCATATAACGAGTCATTAAGCATAACATCCAAGCGTTCTAATGCACCCATTGCAGAGATTTCTGGCATACATAAACCTGATGCATAATTAACAAGTTTAATATAACGTCCTAATTCCTCACTTACATCATCTAAAGCTTTTCGCATTAATTTAAAATTCTTTTGGGTAGCATAAGTACCACCAAAGCCTTCAGTTGTTGCCCCATAAGGGACAAAATCAAGTAAAGACTGTCCTGTAGAGCGAATTACAGCAATGATATCAGCACCTTGTTTACTAGCAGCAACTGCCTGAGTAATATCTTCATAAATATTACCTGTAGCGACAATAACATATATTTCTGGACCAACCTTTTTACCATATTTTACGTAGTATTCTTGTCGTTTCTTCCGATTAGCCTTTATAATCGCTAAACTTTGTCCTACAACAGGTTGTAAAACTGCTTTAATGTTTGCAATATCATTTTTCGGTAATTTTGTTATATCAATTTCTAATGCGGCTATTTTTTCAGCAATTTCTTGAGGACTTAGACCAGTTTCCAACATCGCATTTCCGATATAATAACAAATACCTAAACCTAAATTTCCATTTTCCTTTACATGGTCAACAACTACATTAGGAAGTGGTATGTCAAAGTCATTAATTCCATCAATTCCAAGTAATCGACAAACTGTTCGTTCCACACTTACGGTTGTATGTAAATCAATAAATTTTTGGACATCTTTAGCAATATTTTTCGCATGAATCCTAGCTTCTTTTACAATATCCCAGTTTAAATTTAACTTGCTCAAGCTATCACTCCTTATAACATTCTTCTAAATATTTTTTAAATTCAGCATCAATTTCAAGTAAACTAGCCACTTTATACGCTTCTTTAGGTACAACAGAATTATGGTCAACCTTTTTTAATGAATAGTTCATCAAACGATTTAAGTCGGTATGATATTTGATATTGGAGAAATCTTTTAAGCCTTCAATTTGATAATGTGCCATATCATTATTACCCACACCATCATAGTGCGTTGAAATTAAAGTATAAGTTTGATATTGATGAGCAAATTTGGCAAATGCCCTAACAAATTTCTCTCCTTCGCTAGGGTTTGTCGACCGGGCAAATTCATCAATGCAAATTAAATATTTACCTTGCTTTATTTCCTTGATTATTTTATTTATGGCATCTATTTCAGCTCCGAATGCTGATAATCCATGAACTTCATTATTACTATCAATTCCTAAGTATTTTATTCCCTGTATTAAAGGGACTTTGGCACTTTGACAAAATAAATAAAAACCTAAATGGGCTAAATAGAGATTTAAAGCAACCGTTTTAATAACTGAAGTTTTACCACTCATATTAGCTCCAGTTAAAATAGTTGTTCCTTTTAGTAATTCAATACTGTTTTTAGTATATTGTTTATGATTATGTTCAACCTGATTTTTTATTAACGGGTGGTACATATTATTCAGCACAAACTGATTATCTGTGATTTGTGGCTTAACACATTGATATTTTTGTGCTAATATTGCCTTTCCAAGTAGAAGATCAATATGGCCAATTAAGTTGATATTTTCTAGCATTATTTTCATCATTGGACTTAACTCTAACGATAATCGTTTTCTAATCTTATACTCTTCTTCTTCTTCCATACTTACATATCTTGCACGCTCACGAAGTAATTGTTCTTTGTCAGCTTTTCTTTCATGAATATTCTTCTCAATCCGCTTTTTTTCTTGCCGAATAGTTGTTAATCGCTTTGAATATGATTGATAAAGATAAAAATCATAGCTAAATTTATCATTATCAGATAATAACATTACTATTTTGGTACAATCTGCAATTTTTTCGTTAATAACCCTTAAGGGATTAAAAACAGATGCAAGTTCATTCATCAAAATAGCTTGCATTTTTATTTCGTATAACTCAACAATACTTAATATATTGCCATTTCGACAATTATTTACCGTATTAAAAATATCTTTAAATCGGGGTAATAATGAAAACAGTGGTTTAAGTTTTTCCAGATTTTCCAAAAAATGTTCAAGATAAGTATATTCTTTTTCTAAATCAGTTTTATTTATTATTGGGTTTAAAGCATTTAAATAAGATTTACCATATGAACTTAAAATCGAAAGCTCATTAATAATGAAATCAAACCCGATTGCTTTTTTTACCGTGATATCGATAAAATTATTCATTATGATCCCTCTTTACATTATATAACGGTTGTGATACTTTTTTTCTTAATCTCGCAAGAAAAGTTCCTTCATCAAAATGATATCCGTAAGGTGATGTTGGATTAAGGGTTAAGCATAATAAATTTACTGGCTTAATAACTTTAATATCAACATTTAACCTCTCTAGAATATTACGATACTCCTGATTATATAAACAATTTGTCGGATGTTTAACCACAATTGTCAGTTTACCAATTTTATCTCTTTCTACTTGTAATGCTTTGATAAATTCAGCTGTTAAGGCACCATCAAGAAGTAAATAGCTTACGGTTCTGGTTAGTTTAGCTGCAATTTTTCGACCCGCACTTAAAATTGTTTTTAATTTAAGTTGTTTAAAGCTATTATCTTGATAAATATAAGTTACTTTTGCGCTCGATAGCAGTTTGTTAAAAGCAATATTATCTGTAACTTGGTTTAAAGTTAAGATATTTACCATATGTTCTGTATTATCTACCACTGTCTTAATATTACTGGAATAGGCTGCACCAGTACAAAGGATTACTCCATCACAGTTATCGATACTAGCAATTGCTTTACGCCCTACAGCTCCATCAATGAGGATTTTTTTACAACCATGTTTTTTCATTAAATTGATTACCACGTCCATTTGTTCATTATACGTAGGACCTGCTAAATCAACAAAACCAGCACTCAAAGCTCGGACAATAACAACCTCTCCCATTGAAGTATTCATCCCTGTTGTCTCAAGTATTTGCTTTGTAAAATCCGAAAGCTTTAAAGAAGAGGTTGAAGTCGCGATAATAGCTCCTTTACTAACATATATTTTTGGTTTAGGAGTATCGAATACTAAATCACGACTTTCACCATCGCGCCCGACAGAAGTAAGTCCAACCGTTTCCTGGTTTTGCAGTTTTTCTAATAAATAATTTAACGTCGTTGTTTTTCCAACATTTTTAGCCATGCCTATAATTGCGATTATCTGATTCTTACTTATTAACTCTAACATTTTATTCTTTGGTTTCAATACATAATTGGTCGCCACTAAGCAATTTGGCAACACCTACAGTTTCTTCATTACATTCACAATTATCAGTGTAGTTAACTGGTTCATAATAGGTTGTTATCATGCCCTCATAATTTCGGAGGACCACTTTACCAGGTGCTTGAGATATCATGTATTGTGGCATTACGGGAATTTTACCACCACCACCAGGAGCATCGACGACAAATGTTGGAACTGCAAACCCAGAAGTATGACCTCTTAACCCCTCGATAATTTCTATTCCTTTTGAAACAGGTGTCCGGAAATGCTCAATTCCCATCGATAAATCACATTGATAAATATAATATGGTCGGATGCGGATTGCCACTAATTTCTGAACTAATTCTTTCATCGTACAAACACAGTCATTTACGCCTCTCAATAAGACAGACTGATTACCTAGAGGGATTCCTGCATCTGCCATTTTATCAACAGCATTTTTTGCTTCTGGTGTGATTTCTTTAACATGGTTAAAATGCGTATTAAGCCAAATTGGATGATATTTTTTTAACATATTAACAAATTTATTAGTTATTCTTTGTGGCATTACAACTGGAGTTCTTGTCCCAAAACGAATAATTTCCACATGAGGGATATCCCGTAATTTTTGTAAAATATATTCGATCTTTTCATCACTTACTAAAAGCGCATCTCCTCCTGAAAGCAAAACATCTCTAACTTCAGGATGATTCTTAATATATTCAATTCCAGCATCAATACTTGATTTTGTTCGCTCATTATCATTTTGCCCAGCAAAACGTCTTCTTGTACAATGACGACAGTACATCGAGCACATATCGGTAATTAAAAAAAGTACGCGATCCGGATAACGGTGTGTAAGTCCGGGTACTGGTGAATCTACATCTTCATGCAGGGGATCATTAAAATCATGGCTACCTACATGCATCTCATTAATAGTCGGGATTGCCTGCATTCTTACAGGACATTTAGGATCATCAGGATCCATTAAAGTTAAATAATATGGTGTAATTGCCATGCGAAATTTACCTAAAACTTGTAAGATCGCTTTTTTTTCATTATCGCTTAATTTTATATACCTTTCTAACATTTCTAATGAAGTAATTCGATTTTTAACCTGCCAATGCCAATTATTCCAATCATCATCACTTACATTCGGAAAATAACTTTTCTTTCTTATAAGATACTCTTCATTTAATTTAATCAATTATATCACCTCTAAAGGTATTTTTGTGCAAAAACATCACGTATTTTTTTAGATTCCCTTAAGATATTTAACGTAATTTGATCATGATTTTTTGAATAACCATTACCAATTAACATTGTAACATCAGTTCCAACTCCTTCTGCACCTAGTGCAGCTTTCGTAAATGATGTTGCCATTGAGAAGAAATACACGACACCTGAATCCTTAGTAATTAGAATACTTGACATTTCTGTGTTTTGAATATTAACAACATTAATTGTTACATCGACTTGATTACCATTATTAGCTTTCAAAACACCCTCATATACATCGACAGCGTTTGTAGCATCAGCAATAACTATATCTGTAACATAACCTAACTCTAATAACTCTTGTTTTCTTTTTTCACTACGAACAACCGCAATTACTTTACCATTAGGTCCAGCATTTTTCATCGCTTGATAACAACATAAAATACCTGATTTTCCAGCGGCACCAATTATTGCGACACTATTACCTGCTTTGACTAATTTATCAACTTGTGCTGGTGCGCCAGCTACATCTAAAGCTGCAAGCGCTAATTTTTCAGGCATATCATTAGGCAAAACAGAATAAATACCAGAAGCAAAAAGAATTGCTTGAGCTTTAACATCTACTTGATCAGTGTCCAACTTAATATCAATGATTTTCTCGATTTTTAAAGGAGTTAAAGTAAGTGAAACTAAGGTTGCAATTTTATCTCCGACTTTTAAGTTTTTATTAGGAAAATCGGGTCCAATTTCTTTAATAGTACCAATTAACATACCACCTGATCCAGTAACGGGATTTTGCATTTTACCACGTTCATTAACAATTGCCAGAATTTGCTTTTTCATCTTTTCTTTATCACAATTACTAGAATCCTTTAATTGTGTAAAGCTTGCAGAATCTATATTTAAAGTAATAACATCAATTAAAATTTCATTATTATAGATTTCCATAGTATTATCAATTTTTTGTGCTGCTTGTGGAAGTACACCTTGAGGTTCAATTACGCGATGTACACCAAATTTATTTCCGTTTTTCATTTATTTTCCTCCTTATTCAATACCTAAAATTTTTCTTGCTTCTTCAGGGGTTGCGATAGCTCGCCCGAGTTCATTAGCTAATGTCACTACTTTTTTAACTAACTCGCCATTAGACTGTGCAAGTTGTCCCTTTTTCAAATAAATATTATCTTCAAAACCAACTCTAACATGACCGCCACTGATAATTGCTGCGGTAGCTAGTGGAAATTCGAAACGTCCAATACCAGCTACTGAATATGTAGCATCACTTGGAATCGATTCTTTCATATACAAGAAATCCCTTAATTCTCCTGCCATACCACCATTAACACCTAAAACAAAACTAAAATGTAGGGGACCTGTTATAAAGCCTTTTTTATGTAGTCTTAGTACCATATCAATATGCCCTTTTTCAAAACATTCTAATTCTGGTTTAATCTTTTTTTCTTGCATTCTTCGTGCAAACTCCTTGATATCATTTTCAGTGTTAATAAAGATTTCATCCCCACCAAAATTAAGCGTTCCACAATCTAACGTTGCCATTTCTGGATTTAATTCAATTGGTTGGAGCCTTTCATCAGTAGTCATACCAACAGCTCCACCGGTAGATGGTTGAATAATTACATCAGGACATTTTTTTAGGATTGCGTCAATAGCTAATTTAAAACGTTCTTTACTTTGCGTAGGTGTACCATCATCTTCGCGAACGTGAAGATGAATAATACTTGCACCAGCTTTATAAGCACTATAGGCCTCATTAGCAATTTCTTCGATTGTATATGGTACACTACTCGAATGTTCTTTAGTTACTTCTGCACCACATATTGCAGCTGTGATAATTAATTTTTCCATTAATTATTCCCCTTTCTTATTTTATCTTTAGGTACGATACATGTACCAATTGCTTTACATACTACGATTGGTGTAGCTAATACATCACAGGCTGAATCACTTATATCATATCGAGGAATGATAACTTTTCGTGCTTCAAATTCCATTTTTCTTGAAGTCGTTCCCACCTTAATGATTCTTCCTACTACTTCAATAAAATCACCAGCATATACAGGAGCTAAAAAATCTACTTGTTCGTATGCCCTAAATAAACCCTCATCACCATCGTGGCGAATTAATAACTCCGTAGCTACATCACCAAAAAGAGCTAACATTTTGGCTCCATCGACTAAGCCACCACCATAATGAGCATCACTAGCGCTCATTCTTAATCTGATCATTACTTCTTCCATTTTCTTTCCTCCACTTTCATTATAAATAAAAAACCGGCTAAACATAAAAATATATGTTTAACCGGTAGCGCTCCACTGAAATAGGTTTCAATGACAGAATTTTTCAATTCCAACGATTAAATCCCTGACTCATTTAATCATTTCGGCAATAATAACCTTCATAATCATCACTGGTGTCAGACCTCTAATTATGAAAAATTATTACTGCTCCTCTACCATATATGTAAGCGTTTTCGAATGTATTTTATCATTACTTACTATAATATGTCAATAACTTTTTTTATTTTTTCACAAACTTTTATTTTATCGGTTTTAAACGTGCGGTAAAATGCCTCAAAACTGGAGGTTCATATTCAAAATCTAAACCAACCAAAGTATCACGACGTTTATAAACCTCAATAACAGCATTAGCTACTACATCTAAATGAGCATAGGTATATGTTCTTCGCGGTATTGTAAGTCGCATAAACTCTAGTGGACTTTCAAGATTTTCTTTTGTATCTGGATCACGTCCTAATAAAAATGAACCTACCTCTACCGCTCTTACACCAGATTCAATATATACTTCATTACATACAGCTTGAGCAGGGAACTGATGGTAAGGAATTTGCGGACAAATCTTCTTACAATCGACAAAAACCGCATGGCCACCAACTGGATATTGAATTGGGATACCAGCATCACGTAACCTGTCGCCAAGATAACGAGCTTGATCAATCCGATGACGTAAGTAATCTTCATCTAAAGCTTCTTCTAATCCTACCGCAAGAGCTTCCATATCACGTCCAGCTAAGCCTCCATATGTAGGGAAACCTTCCATTGGTACGATATAGGTTTGACATTTTTGATACAAATCAACATCAGCCTTAATCGCAATTAATCCACCGATATTAACTAAACCATCTTTTTTCGAACTCATTAAGAAAACGTCGGCTAAATCAAATAATTCCCGAGCAATTTCTCGAACTGATTTATTTTCATAACCCTTTTCACGCTCTTTAACAAAATAAGCATTTTCAGCATATCGAGCACCATCAATTATCGTTTTAATATTATACTTTTTCGCAATTTCACTTGTTTTGCGAAGGTTTTCCATACTAACTGGTTGTCCACCAGCAGAATTATTCGTTACAGTCATAATAATTCCAGCGATATTTTCTGGACCTTTTTCCTTTATTTCTTTTTCAAGTTTTTCTAAATCAAAATTACCCTTAAATGGATAGTAGTTTTCAGTATCATAACACTCATCAATTACGACATCAATTGCGCGAGCGCCAGCTATTTCAACATGAGCTCTTGTTGTATCAAAATGTGTGTTACTAATATAATACATCCCTTCACGCGTAACTAGTTGTGGTAACATAACTTTTTCAGCACCACGTCCTTGATGAGCAGGAATCACATATTTATATCCCGTAATAGCTTTAACTACCTTTTCTAAATGATAAAAACTTTTACTACCAGCATATGCCTCATCACCAAGCATTAATGCAGCCCATTGATGTTGACTCATGGCTCCAGATCCACTATCAGATAAGAGGTCAATATAAACATCTTCACTTTTTAAAGTAAATGGATTATATCCTGCATCTTTAAGCTTTTGAATCCTTTCTGCTTTTGTTGTCATTTTAATAGGTTCTACCATCTTAATTCGATAAGGTGGCGCAACATACTTCTTTTCCATTTTTATTACTCATCCTTTCTAAAACGCTTTCATTATTATTATAACAAAACATCGATTTTATCACAAGCTATAAAAAGTAAAAAAAAGATAACAAGGATTACTTGTTATCAAGCGTCATCATCGTTAATTGACGCTCTATTTCTTTAAACTGAATAAAAATATTAAAATTAGTGCGCACATGTTTGAGATTATTATTATCAATCAGCTTAATATGTCTACTTACAGGATATGATAATGATCTTGTTTTTATCATTTGATAGTTTAAATGATATTTTTGTTTTACTAAATTACCAGCAAAATATGCTTTTTCTCCTAAGCAAACGATCAGATCTAGTTTTTTAACAATCTGATAGATTCGTGTTAAATTCGCCTCATTATTAATCATACTTGAATTATGGATATCATGATTTTTCGTAAAAGCAGTAGTGATTGGATAATCTAGATAATTACAATGAGGAAAAAATTGTGCGTACTTATGATTTAATTTAGCTAGTAGTTTATTAAAATGAAGCATTGTTTTATAATCAAGAAGATTTTTACTCTTACCTTTTTTAAAGGCTGGGTAAGAAAAGATAAAACCTACCTCTTTATCAGCAATCTTCTGTTGAAATTCAATCATGAATTATTCCCCATTTCCGATTTAATTACCGCAATTGCACTGGCTAATTTGGCGATTGGAATCCGGTATGGTGAGCAAGAAACATAATCTAATCCTAAATGATGACAAAACTCAACTGTTTGTGGTTCGCCACCGTGTTCACCACAAATACCGATTTTCAATTTTGTTTTTATTTTTCGTCCTAGTTTAATCGCAATTTTCATTAATTTACCAATTCCTTTTTGGTCTAAAACTTGAAATGGGTCTTTTTCAAAGATTTGCTTATTTAGGTAATCCTGTAAAAACTTATGACTATCATCTCGAGAAAATCCATAAGTCATTTGCGTTAAATCATTTGTTCCAAAACTAAAGAACTCACTATATTGCGCGATTTCATCAGCCACTAAACAGGCACGGGGAGTTTCAATCATCGTTCCAATCGTGTATGAAGTAGTAGTTTGATGAGCGCAAAAAATCGCATCGATCTCATTAATCATTTGTGCTTTAATAAGATTAAATTCTTTACTATCAATAATAAGCGGAACCATGATTTCAGGAATCACCGCAATTTTTTCTGCTTTTAATAAAAGTACAGCTTCAATAATTGCTTTTGTTTGCATTATGTAAATATCAGGATAAGTTATTCCCAGGCGACAGCCACGATGACCTAACATTGGATTAAATTCCTGTAAATCCTCAATTCGTCTTTCAAGCTCGTAAGTTTCTAGATTCATCTGTTGACTTAATGTTTTAATATCTTTATCAGTTTTAGGTAAAAATTCATGAAGTGGTGGATCTAAAAGCCTAATTGTTACAGGATATCCTGCCATGCTTTTCAATATTTGATAAAAATCATTAGTTTGTATCGCTAATAATTTAGCTAGTGGTTTTTCCCTTTCTAAAGCATTATTTGCGAGAATCATTTTTCTAACTTCTAAAATCCTGTCTTCCGCAAAAAACATATGCTCCGTGCGACAAAGCCCAATTCCTTCTGCGCCTAAACTTAAAGCAATTTCTGCATCTTTTACTGTATCAGCATTTGCTCTTACTTTTAGTCGCTTGATCTCATTAACCCAGGACATAAAAGTATTATATGAAGCGCTCGATTTACTACTAGTTGCTTTTAAATGACCTAAATAGACATTTCCTGAAACGCCGTCAAGTGAAAGAAAGTCTCCTTCTTTAACAATTGTATCACCAACGGTTAATGTTTTTGATTGCTCATTAACTTTTATTTCTGAACAACCTACCACACAACATTTCCCCATACCTCTAGCAACAACTGCTGCGTGACTTGTCATTCCACCCCGACTTGTTAAAATACCAATCGCATTTACCATCCCCTCAATATCTTCAGGAGATGTTTCCTGACGAACAAGTATGGCATCTATGCCTTGTGACTTTGCCTTTAAAACAGCTTCAGCATTAAAGTATATTTGACCTGAAGCAGCTCCTGGTGAAGCAGGTAGTCCTTTAGCAAATATTTTTGTTTTCTTAATATCACTTGAAGAAAAATTGGGATGTAATAATTGATCTAATTGCTTCGGATTAATTCTTAAAATCGCTTCTTTTTTCGTTATTTTACCCTCATTAACTAAGTCTACCGCAATTTCAATTGCTGCATTTATTGTTCTTTTACCACTTCTTGTTTGAAGAATATACAATTTTCCTGCTTCGATTGTAAATTCAATATCTTGCATATCACGATAATGTGCTTCTAATTTTTTAGCAATTAAAGCAAACTCCTCATATAATTGAGGCATATCTGTTTGTAAGGTACTAATGGGTTTTGGTGTCCTTACCCCGCTCACCACATCTTCACCTTGAGCATTTATTAAATATTCACCAAATAATTGATTTTCACCAGTTGACGGATGTCTCGTAAAAGCTACACCTGTTCCACAATCATCACCCATATTTCCAAAAACCATCGTTTGAATATTTACTGCTGTTCCAAGGTCATCGGGTATTTCATTAATACTACGATATATTTTTGCTCTTTGATTATTCCAAGACTTAAATACGGCTTCAATTGCTTTAGATAGTTGTTCAAATGGATCTTGAGGAAATTCCTCATCTGATAATTCATAATATAAAGCTTTATACTCATTGATGATCACTAATAAATCATCTTCTAATAAATCAAGATCAGAATGATAATTATTTTTTTCCTTTACACTATCTAAGATTTGTTCAAATTTATATAATGGCATTTCCATTACAACATTAGAAAACATTTGAATAAAACGCCGATAACTATCATATGCAAACCGTAAATTATTAGTCTTCTTAGCTAAAGCTTTTAAAGTTGTATCGTTAAGTCCTAGGTTAAGTATCGTATCCATCATACCTGGCATCGAAATTGCTGCACCTGAACGCACCGAAACTAAGAGCGGATTATTAACACCACCAAAAACCTTTCCTGTATCATTTTCAAGTTTTTTTAAAGCTGTAGTTATTTCTATTTTTAAATCATCCCACAATACCTCAGACTTTTGATAAAATAGATTACATGTTTCAGTAGTTATTGTAAAACCTTGAGGAACGTTTAAACCCAGATTCGTCATTTCATTTAAAGCACTACCCTTACCCCCTAATAACGCTTTACCTAAATTCGGTTTTGAATCAAAACTAAAAACATATTTTCCCATCATTAAATCTCCTTATTATAA
Source organism: uncultured Haloplasmataceae bacterium (assembly GCA_937919135.1). GTDB lineage: Bacteria > Bacillota_I > Bacilli_A > Haloplasmatales > Haloplasmataceae > CALFRW01. The sequence continues at coordinate 5,448 of CALFRW010000195.1, read as the reverse complement.
TTAGAAATTCCATTTTTCTTTAATATATTTAAAATTAACCCCGCTGTTTCTTCGATAGCTTTCGTCGAAACATCAATAATTGTGCAACCTAATTTTTTCATAATTTGTACACTATACTCAATTTCTTCTAAAATTCTCTCCATCGATGCATAACGAGCATACCCCGATAATCCCAATGTTTTCAATCTTTCTTGTCTAATAATATTCAATTTTTCAGGCGAATTAGTTAAACCAATTATCTTTTTAGCTGGAACCTGAGACAATTCTTTCGGAAGTGGTGTCTCTGGAACTAAGGGAATATTCGCCACTAAGAGGTTCTTATTAGCTAAATACATACTAAGTGGTGTCTTTGATGTTCGAGACACACCTATTAACACTAAATCAGCTTTTAATATACCTCGAGGGTCTTTACCATCATCATATTTTACAGCGAATTCAATCGCTTCAATCCGTTTAAAATAGTTTTCATCTAAAATGCGATTGATGCCTGGTTCCCTTAAAGGTTTTAAGTTGGTTCGAAAAGCAATCGCATTTAATAATGGTGTCAATAAATCGATACAAGGAATATTGTATTCTCCACAATAGCTTAAAACAAAATTCGATAATTCTTGATCCACTAAAGTATAAATGATAATTGAATGTTCATCTCTTGCTTTCTCAAGTATTCCCTGTAAATATTTACGTTCTAATACATGGGCAAACTTTTTAATTTCATAATCTTCAATTTCAAACTGACTTATAACGCTTTTAGCAACATGTTCTCCCGTCTCACCAATAGAGTCAGATAAAATATAGATACATAAGCTCATAATTAACCTCCTACTCCCCTGATAATTCTAAGAATAATTTAGTAACATTAGTTTTAGTTATTCTGCCGATAACTTTATACTGCTCATTTTCTTTTTTAACCACCGGTAAACAATCAATCTCGTGTTCAATAATTTTTTTAGCTGCGAGAACGACGGTAACTTCTGGTTCAATAAATATGACATTAGGCATTCGCGTCATGATAATATTAACCGGAATATTATTGATATCACCACCGCCAATTGCCGTTTTAAGTAAATCTTTTCGGGAAACAATCCCTGATAAATAACCATCTTTACCCACAATTATTGAACCAACATCCTCAAGAAATATAGTGACAATTGTATTATAGACAGAGGTATTCTCATCGATCATTATCGGGAGACTCATAATTTCTTCAACATTTTTTTCTTTTAATTTTTTTGATATTAAAACGTCTTCATCTCTGCCTACATAAAAATATCCCACCTTTGGTTTTGCTCCTAATATTCCCGACATCGTTAAGATTGCAAGGTCAGGTCTTAATGTTGCTCTTGTGAGTGAAAGTTTTGCGGCAATTTGTTCTCCAGTAATAGGTTGATTTTTTCGGACTATTTCGACAATCTTTTTTAGCCGAGTATTAAGTTGAATCACACAATCACCTCTTAAATGTGTTATACTATTTATATAGTATATTATATTTATTTTTTATCTGAATGTAAACCTTTTTAGCTAATTTTTTCAAAATAATTGATTAAACTTGACCATTATTAAGACATATATTATGATTAAATAAAATATCAGGAGGTAGATTATGTTTAGTAATAACCCCTTCTCATACCCCTATCCCTCACAAAGAATGTCCGTATATGGAAAAAATGCGATGGTAGCTACATCACAACCACTTGCCGCACAAGCTGGTTTAGATATTATCAAACAAGGTGGTAATGCGATTGATGCAGCGATTGCTACTGCAGCTTCATTAACGGTAGTAGAACCAACGTCAAATGGCATCGGTAGCGATGGATTTTGCTTAGTATGGGTAAATGATAAACTACATGGCCTAAACGCTAGTGGTTATGCTCCTAATTCAATCTCAATAAAAGCTTTAAAAGATAACGGTTATCAAGAAATGCCTCGCTTTGGTTTTGTTCCAGTTACAGTTCCTGGTGCTGTATCAGGTTGGGTTGAATTATCGAAACGCTTTGGAAAATTACCATTAACAAAAGTATTAGAACCTGCGATTAATTACGCAAAAGAGGGATACCCTTTATCACCTACACTCGCTTATTATTGGCAAAATGCCTATAGAATTTATCAACAAAATTTACAAGGTGAAGAGTATCACGAATGGTTCAAAACTTTTGCCCCAAATGGAGAGTCCCCTAAAGTTGGTGAAGTTTGGAAGTCCCTGGGACATGCTAAAACATTAGCATTAATCGCCAAAACTAATGGAGAAGCTTTTTATAAAGGGGAAATTGCTGATCAAATTGACAGCTTTTCGCGAAAATATAACGGATTCATAAGAAAAAGTGATCTTGAAAATTATCAAGCAGAATGGGTAGAACCGATTCACATTAATTATAAAGGTTATGATGTTTGGGAAATACCACCTAATGGCCAAGGTTTAGTAACATTAATGGCACTAAACATGTTAAAAAATGATACTTTTTCTTATCGCGATAGTGTAGAAACATTCCATCGCCAAATCGAAGCAATAAAATTAGCCTTTAGTGATGGATTAAAATATATTACTGAGCAAGATAAAATGCGCTACAGTGTTAAGGATTTACTAAATGATAATTATGCTAAAAAAAGAAGAGCCTTAATAACTGATAATGCATTAATTCCAAGTGCTGGCACACCGCCAAAAGGGGGAACAGTCTATCTTGCAACTGCTGATTGTGATGGTAATATGGTATCTTATATCCAAAGCAACTATATGGGATTTGGTTCCGGTCTTGTTGTTCCTGAAACGGGAATCGCCTTACAAAATCGCGGTCACAATTTTTCACTTGATGAAAATCATCATAACGCTTTAAAACCTGGTAAAAAAACATATCATACGATAATTCCTGGCTTTCTCTCTCGAGAAGATGACGCCATTGGTCCTTTTGGAGTGATGGGTGGATTTATGCAACCACAAGGGCATCTACAAGTCATTATGAACTCAATTGATTTTCAGTTAAACCCACAACAAGCTTTAGATGCTCCAAGGTGGCAATGGTTAAAAGATAAGCTTGTTGTTGTTGAACAAAATATGCCTAATGACATTATAAGAGGTTTAAATCTAAGAGGGCATCAAATTAGAATTGAACATAATTCGGGTTCATTTGGTCGTGGTCAAATAATTTGGCGAAACCCTAAAACAAAAGTATTAGTAGGAGGTACAGAATCAAGAGCTGATGGAGGGTTAGCTGTATGGTAAAAAGGAGAAAGTAGCTTTCTCCTTTTTTTAGTGATATCTACTTGACAAATGTTAAACTTCTGTATAAACTATAATAAATGCTATCTAAAGGTAGCATTATAATAATATTATAAAAGGGAGGCAACATGAAAAAAACATTACTCTTTATTACCCTACTATTAACCTTTTTAATCTTTAATCAAAGAATAACTAATGCAAAAGTAGAACTAATTCCTTTAGATAACACTGGTAAGTATCTAGTTGTTAATGAAAATATTGAACAAAAAAGAATATTAACACTTAAAGAAGAAATAGAATATTATGGTGATAGTGGTTTTCCAATTTCTTTTACAGAATTAGTAGAATTTTATCTTGCAGAATTGGACAACAGTAAACTAATTATTTCTAAACCGATCAAATTGTACGATTATAATGACATTCTCGCTAGTTACGGTTATAATATTTATTATGGAGATGAATTTAAGACAAGTATCGTTATATCTACACATTTACGAGCGCCATTAATTAAAGCTCATTATGAAACTCCGATTAAAGAGGATGCCATTAAAAGTTATTTTTTGGATAGTAATAATTTATATTATCTAACAAACCAAGATTATATTGATCAATTCAATAACAACAGGTTAGATTATTCAGAATTCAGGGAAATGAAGAATAAGCTAAAAACAAAATTTGAAAATAGCTTAACTAATGATAAATTAGCTGAAATTGAAAGAGAAAATCGAATTATTCTTAATAATTTACTATCGTTAAAAAATGCTTTAGAAAATGAAGATTTATTTGTCAAAAAAGATTATGATGGCCAAGTACCAAAAGCTTATGGATATGGTGGAATTGAAGATGTTGGAAAATATATCAAGGATCGTTATGGCTCTGGATATAAGCTAAGCTCTGAAAGACAACTTATTAATGTTCCTAGTTTTAAAAATAGCATTTATGCTAGCGATACGGTAGGAGGGCATTGTTCAATAGCTGCTATTACGAGAGTATTATCATATTATTATAAATTAGGTTATAGTAATATCGATTCCAAAACTGATACTGTTTTCTCCACAGTAATTGCATATGCAAAACAGAAAGGTTATTGGAGTAAAAAAGATGGTACTGATCCGCGAGATATTGATGATATATTCGAAGGAGTCTTAAAATCTAAATATAATTATAAAAACTCTGATGCTACTAATACATACATATATTCATTTGCTAGTGAAGTAAAAGATGAAATTAATAAATCGCATCCCGTTTTATTAAACTTATCATCTGGTTATTATGGAAGCCACACAGTCACGATCATCGGTTATAAAGAATATAAGAAGACATCTGGTTGGTTAATTAAAACGACGACAACAAGACAATTCATAATGGTTTATGATGGTTGGGATAGCTCAATTAGATACATCGATTACGATGCAATGACAAATCCATTTAGTGGTGATTTTACTTTAGCGTCATTTTCAAAAGTTACAGTGAAAAAATAGGAGGTATTTATGTCTACAAGTTTAACTATAATATTATCGCTGTTATTGTTTATCTTAACGATAGTCGATATTATCCTGTTTATTAAAAAGAAAGCTTTGCTTAAATTCATGGTATTAGGATTAATACTAATAACAACTGCGTTTTTTCTGATTTTAGTTTATTCTCGTTCACAACCCTCTTTCCTATTATCATATAATGACAAATCTGTACTGACTTATGAAGAAACTCATGAAAGAATTGATTTTGATGGGACCAGCTATAAATTTAAAATTAACAAAAGCTTTGATAAACTAGCAAATGAAATTTCTGATTGCTTAGATACAGATTATTTAAAAGAAGATAATACCCGGATTTATAATGTAAAAGACGTTTATATTAACCTCGAAAAAGTAGCAGATAAGACATATCTTATTTATACTGATACCATTGAAATAGGTAATACACAAATTCCTTTTCCGAGAAAACTTGTCAGCAAATACTATGTAAAAAATAACAATAGTTTAGATTTCAAAGGTCAATTTTCGGATTTAGCATCATATTATACCAAGTTAGACAATACCTTGGTAGAAGCTAATAAAATTATCCTCAATGTAACAAAAGATAAAACAGCTTATGAAGTAACGATTACTGTTACTAGTAACAAAGTCGAATTTAAACTGATAAAAAAAGCTTAATCCAGATTTGGATTAAGTTTTTTTTATCAATATTCTTTTGCTAAGTCGACAACATTTGTTAACTCGCCACGTTTAACAAAG
>CALFRW010000194.1 GCA_937919135.1 uncultured Haloplasmataceae bacterium | reverse complement strand
GCTTGCGAAGTTTTAGCAAAAGGAACAGAAAACTTTGACGGTGTAGGGGATTTAGTGGTCGTAGATATTGGTGGCGCTACTACAGATATTCATTCAATCGCTGAAGGTTACCCATCTAAAACTGGTATTAATTTAAAGGGATTAGAAGAACCATATGCTAAAAGAACAGTTGAGGGTGATTTAGGGATGCGATATTCAGCTCTTGCCTTGTTAGAAGCTAGTGATGAAAAAATGTTTAAAGAGTTTTTAGCTTGTAGCGATATCGAAAAGAAGTGTCGATATCGCCATGATAATATCGAATATGTCCCTAATAGTGATGAAGAAAAAGCATTTGATAAAGCGATGGCAAAAATTGCAACTAAATTAGCGATGAGTAGACATGCTGGTTACATCGAAATTGCCTTTACACCCTTAGGCGAAGTATTTAATCAATATGGTAAAGATTTATTAGAAGTAAAATATATCATCGGAACAGGAGGAGTTATCATTCATAGTGATAATCCAACAGAGATACTAGAGGCAGCTAAGTTTTCAAGTCTTGAACCAACCTTATTAAAACCTAAAAGTCCTTATTTGAAAGTAGATAGATCTTACATATTATCTGCTATGGGACTTTTAGCATCTGAATTACCAGATTGTGCTTTTAAGATATTAAAAAAATACATATTAGAGATTTAGGAGGATTGAATTGGATCTTAAAAATAGCAAGCTAACTATGGATGAATTTTTAGAAATTAGAAAAGATGTCTTAAATACATGGCATACAGGTTCACAAGTAGCTAATTTAGATAAAATGATTGAATATGCACATACAGTGCCAAAATATAAAAATTTTGCATTAAAGTTACAAAAGGCAAAAAAAGAAAAGAAAGTGTTAACCCAACCACGTGCGGGAGTATGTTTAGTAAAATCGCAAATTGAATTATTAAATTATTTGGATGAAGAGGGAGAAGCAGACCTTTTACCAACTACAATCGATTCTTATACTCGACAAAACCGTTATGAAAACTGTGAATTGGGAATTACAGAATCTCGTCGTAATGCTCGTTCAATGCTAAATGGTTTTCCTATTGTAAACCATGGAATTACTGGGGCTAGAAACCTTCTAGAAAGTGTTAATCTCCCTTTACAAGCCCGTCATGGTACGCCTGATGCTCGGTTAATGAGTGAAATATTACATGCTTCAGGATGGACTTCAAATGAAGGCGGAGCAATATCTTATAATATTCCTTATTCTAAAGATGTTCCATTAGAAAAATCAATTAAAGATTGGCAATATTGCGATCGTTTAGCTGCAATATATGAAGAAAGCGGCATTCCAACAAATAGGGAACCCTTTGGTCCATTAACGGGAACATTAGTACCTCCTTCAATGTCTAATGCAGTTGCAATAATTGAAGCATTACTAGCAGCTGAACAAGGTGTAAAACATATTACTGTAGGATATGGACAATGCGGTAATCAAATACAAGATATAGCAGCTATAAAGGCTTTAGAATCACAAACCGAAGCGTATTTACGCCAATATGGCTATGATGGTTGTGTAATTACTACAGTATTTCATCAATGGATGGGTGGATTTCCGCGAGATGAAGCTAAGGCCTATGGTGCAATTGCAAATGCATCAGTGACAGCAGCTTTAGCAAAAGTAACAAAAGTAATTGTTAAAACACCTCATGAAGCGTTTGGGATTCCTACTAAAGAAGCTAATGCTAATGGTTTAAAATGTACGAAAATGGTACTTAATTTAATGGCAGATCAAAAAGTTTATATGTCTGATAAATTAAAGGAGCAAACTAATATTATCAAAGCTGAAACCACTTATATTATGAATGCTGTCTTTGAAGTAGGTC
>CALFRW010000193.1 GCA_937919135.1 uncultured Haloplasmataceae bacterium | reverse complement strand
GCGGATACTGTGGACCCTGAACGACTAATTCCTGGAATAATCGCAAATGCCTGCACAATCCCGATAAATAATGCATCAAACCAAGTGATATCAGCTTTTTCTTTATTACCTTTAGGCATTTTACTGATAAAGTAGAGAATTATGCCTGTGATAATTAATCCGATTCCAACAGTTAATAAACTAGCAAGATATTTCGCAATAATATCATTAAATAAAAAACCAATTATGCCAGCGGGAATTGTGGCTAGGACTATTAACCATCCGTATTTAAAATCAGCTTTTTTTTCTGGATCCTTTTTAAATAAATAGGCAAAGAAGTTTTTAATTAATTCTCCTAACGATTTTCGGTAAAAATAGATAACCGCAATCAAAGAACCCATATGTAGTAAGATTTCAAAGGTTAAATCATTACCTTGTTCAATCGCAAATACTTCTCCTAAGATTATTAAATGGCCACTAGATGAAATTGGTAATGTTTCTGTTATCCCTTGAACAGCACCAAAAAAGAAATATTTTAGTAACTCAATAATTTTATCCATCACTTAGCATCCTTTCTATAACAAGTATTTTAATTATAACTAATAAGCGGCGTAAATCAAAGTAAAAAAGTTATTTTTATGCTATAATGGGGATAGATTTTTAGTTGGAGGATAAAATGAATATTGCATTAATTGCTCATGATAAGAAAAAAGCTGATATTGTAGAATTATGTAAGAAATTTGAAAGTGTTTTAATGCAGCATAATTTATATGCCACGGGAACTACAGGTTTACATATAATGAACGAAACTAATTTAAAAGTACAGCGAATGAAATCAGGACCTTTAGGAGGAGACCAAGAAATTGGGGCTTTGGTCGCAAATCAAAAAATTGATGTTGTCGTGTTTCTTCGTGACCCGCTTACGCCTCAACCACATGAACCTGATATCAATGCATTACTTAGGTTATGTGATGTCCATAATGTTGCTTTAGCTACAAATGTAAATACAGCTGAAAAGATTATCCAAAGTATAAAAAAGCACTAAAATTGTTGTTTAGTGCTTTTATTGTTAAACTTTAAAGATACTGATTCCCTCTAAACTAGTAAGAGCATATACAGCATTTCCTTCGTTGTTCTTAACCCAGATTAAAAAATCATTTTCAACTCGTAAAAATACACCATTATCTTGATGACCACTAGCAGCAATAACGTGAATTTGATCACCTTCTACAAATGCATTGAAAGCATGCATCTTATCAACTCCTCTAACTCACTATTATTATATGTATTAATGAGTGTTTTTGCTTAATAATAAATAAACTCTGTTTAATACAGAGCTTATTCCCTAATTATAATCTAGTAATACTAATAGCGTCTAAACTAGTAATTGTGATAAATGATGATCCTGAAATTGAACGGGCCCAGATTAAAAAGCCATTATCAATTCGTAAGAAGACTCCTTGTTCGCAAATTCCTGAAGGAGTTTGAACGATAATTGGATCACCTTCTTCAAGATTATCGATACGTCTTCGATTATCCCTATCCCTATCCCTATCTCTATCTCTATCTCTATCCCGATCACGGTCACGATTATTATCACAAATTAATGGTGCAATAGGTCGTGAAAAGTTAATGTTGTTGTTTGGAAAGATATTCACTCTTTCACCCCCATAAAAATACCTTAATATATTAAATGCTTAAATTCTTTTTCTGGATGTGGTAATTGTACTATTTTAATGAAATTGTATATATATACTTAAATAATAATCCTAGTTTTAAAAAAAGGTAAATTATTGTTGATATATTTTAGAAACAAGATAAAATAATAACAGGAGGTTTATACGATGAAAAAAGCAAACTTTATTAATTTTTTGATTATTGTGATAATTTTTAGCTTATTTTACATAGTCGATATCATTTTAAGACAAAATAATATTGATATCTATCTTAATTTAGATCTCGGTGATGGTACTAAGATTACACTTCTGATTGCGCTTTATTTACTGGTAATGGTTTCTAGTGTGATATATGCCTCAAGAGCGGTTTATAAATTATACATAAAGCATCTTAGAAAGACAAAGTTAACGAATTCTCGCTTTGCTTTAGTAATTTCTGCTTTGTTTATAAGCTATGTCTTTTTATTATTTGAAGTAGAATATTATTATTATTTTGGCAGCATTATTGTTCTTTATTTGTTGTATTTTATCAGTTTATATATGTATGATGTTTATTTTGTCAGAAGTCAACAAGAAAAGAAAGTTGTTGTTAATAATGAAGTTGCTCAGAACTTTTTACAACTTTTAGGTGGAAAAGATAATATTATTTCAGTAACTTATGAGCATAGCCGCTTAAAAGTTGAATTAAAAAATATTAAAATCGTTCAATTAGATGCGATTAAAAGTCTTGGTGCAAGTGGTGTTTTTATTGCTGGTAATAAATTACAAGCGGTAATCGGAAGTAATGCTGGAGAATTAGAAAACGCTTTAAGAGCATACTTATTATAAGTATTATGTTTGCATATTTTGGTAATTTAGTGTAAAATATAAAATGATTTAATAAAAAAAGGGAGTTTTAGCAATGGAAAAAAAATTTATTGTAACTGATGAAGCAGGATTACATGCGAGACCTGCAACTAAGGTAGTTAACACTGCCAGCCGTTTTTCAAGTGACTTACAACTTGAATATAAAGGACGTAAGGTTAATATGAAATCGATTATGGGTGTCATGTCATTAGGAATTCCTCAAGGTGCTGAAATCACGATTTTTGCAGTTGGAGATGACGAAGCAGAAGCTTTACAAGCACTAGAACAAGAGTTAAAAGATCAAGGTATATGTAAGTAAATATCAAATGCTGACGAGTGAGTCAGCTTTTTTATTCTTTAGTTGCTTTTTTAATAAAAAGTGTTATAATAAATAAAGTAAAATTTTACCTCAAGGAGAGGATTATCATGAAAAAAATTGGCTTCATTGGATTAGGTGTAATGGGTGAGCCGATGGCAATGCATCTATTAGAAAAATATCATGAGTTATACGTATATACAAGAACTAAGAAAAAAGCAGATGCGATAATAAATAAGGGCGCAATTTGGTGTGAAACAATAGGCGAATTAGCAGAAAAATGCGAAATTATTATTACCATTGTCGGTATGCATACAGATGTTCAAGATGTTTACCTAGGTAAAAGTGGCTTAGTAAATGTATGCAATCCTCACACAATCTTAATAGATATGACTACTTCCTCACCATCTTTAGCACAAGAAATATATGAAAAAGCTCTCACAAAAGAGATTTTTGTTTTAGATGCACCTGTTTCTGGGGGGGACATTGGTGCCCAAAAAGCAACATTATCGATTATGGTTGGTGGCGACGAAAATATCTATCATGAATGTTTACCAATTTTTGAAAGTCTTGGTAAAAATATTGTCTATCAAGGTAAAGCTGGTAGTGGGCAACATACAAAAATGGTAAATCAAATTGTTATTGCGGGAAATATGATTGGTATGGTAGAAGCATTGGTATATGCTAAACAAGCTAATTTAGATGTTAATAGAGCATTAAAAAGTATCTCTTCTGGTGCTGCTGGGAGCTGGCAATTACAAAATAATGCCCCAAAAATTATTAACAAAGATTATGAACCAGGATTTTTTATTAAACATTTTGTGAAAGATATCCATTTAGCTCAAGAAGAAGCGAGAAATGTTGCTACTGATTTACCAGGACTTGATTTAGTAGAAAGTTTATATGCCAGTTTAATGGAAAATGGTTATGGTAATTTAGGAACACAAGCATTAATTAAATATTATGAAGATGAAGAATTTTAGAGATTGCAACATTGTTACAATCTCTTTTTATTTTGATAGAAAAGTGCAAACCGTTCAAAATTGTATACCGGTCTAAAGCGCTCTTTATTAAAAGCTAAACCAGTGCTCCCTAAATCACTCCCAACATTAATTGTCGTAACATTTGGATTAAGCAAATTGATTTTCTTTGCCATTTCAACAGTAAGAACTTCTGAGATTCCTGGATATGCTTTATCAAATTTAGTGATACATCCCCATGATGCTCCCGTAGGAAGAATTTCAGCGGTATTCATACCGATTATTTTTTTGTTTAGTTCAATAATAATTATTTTATGATCTAATAGAGCTTGGTATTTTATTAGTGGTTCAAAATAAAAACCATCAAAGATTTTCTGATATTTTTGTCCAGAACTTGTAACCCATATTTTATTTAAGTTAATGATTTTTTTATAATCTTCTAATTTGTAATCCCTAGTAATGGCATTTGGATATGTCCGGTGAAATTTATTAATTTTAGCGCGGAGTTTACTAAATTCTTTTCCTTTTAGGTCTTTGACTTTCGTAATTGAATAATGTCTTTCTAGTCCCGATAATTTTTCTTTGGTAAAAAATTTAGTAAATAAATTATTTTGGCTTAAGAAATCAACTTGTGGTTGATTTAAGGGATTTACTAAGGCTTTATGAGTATACTTACTTTCTTGATTCCATTTATCACAAATATTACCACATTTTATTAAGACCTTTAATAAATCACTTGCACTCCCTTTACCAAAAGGTAAACAAGGTAAGAATAATCTGCCGTTTTTTGTTAATATAATTGTTACCAGCATATCATCAATTATTGTTTTATATATTTTTAAATTATTAGAAAAATTATGGGCCCAAAGATAAGAAAAATTACCACTCCATAAATTTGCTGGATAATCACATAACTTGATATATTTTTCATACAGTTCTTTATCATTTAGTGTTATTTCTGAGGCTTTAAATAAATTCAAGGTCGTAAATTTCTGAAACCATTTATCCATAATTAACACCTTCTTATAGTTATTATAATTTATAATATGATTTAGCTGCTTAATTTGAATAAGTAATAATAACTATATATTATTAATCTAGATAATATCATTGATTTTAGATACCTTATTTTTTTACCTATACCGCATATTTAAGCTTTCATATACTATAATAAAGCAAAAAAAGAAGGTGTAAATTTGAAATCATATGAGTTAAGTCAGATCTGTGATTTATTGGCAATAAAAATTCCGCTTGATAAACAAGCGTTAATTAAAAATATCAAACTATCTGTTTTAGAAATAAATAATAATACACTAATTTTCCACATGCAAAAAACTCAAACACTCAATATCGACAATTTACTAAAAGTAAATGATTGTTTTATTATAACTGATCAACCACTATTAAAAAGGTATCATCGTGCTAAGGAACGGTTTTTATTTGTCCCTAATATCGAGGTTGCATATGCTAAGTTTATTGAGTTTTATCGGAACCAATTTTCAATTAAAACAGTCGCTATTACCGGAACCTGTGGGAAATCGACAACAAAAGAAATGATTAAACAAGTACTAGCAAAAAATCACTCGGTGACAGGAACAATTGGTAGTAAAAATTCGTTAAGATTTAACCATGAATACTTAATGGAAATCGATGAAGAAAGTGAATTTGGGATTTATGAGACAGCGATTACCGATCCAGGACAAATCCTCTATAGTGCTAAATATTTTAAGCCTACAGTTGGCGTAATCACGAATATTGGTATTGATCACTTAAGTGGTTGTAAGACGCTTGACAATTATATCTTGGCTAAAGGTGAAATACTTACCGCACTAGGCCCCTTAGGTACAGTAATAATAAATAAAGATGATGAAAATATTAATAAGTTAGATTTCACTTCATATAAGGGGAAAGTAATTACATATGGAATTAAAACAAAAGCGGATTATCAAGCTACAAAAATTAGTTATCATAATAAAATGATGTGCTTTACAGTTAATAATCAGTACCAAGTGAAAGTACCTGGAATGGGGATTCATAATGTTTATAATGCTTTAGCGGCAATTGCTACGCTTGTGACACTTGGAATTGATATAAGTGAAGCAATAACTGAACTTTCTACCTATCAACCGATGAAATCGCATTTTGAAATCTATCGTGGTATAAATGGTGCCGTAATTGTTGATGATACTTGGAGCTCGAATCCTACAAGCGTTGAGGCAGCACTTGATACATTACGTCTTATAAAAGGTAAAAAAGTAGTAGTGATTGGCAATATTTCTTATCTCGGTGCTTATGCATTAGAACAAGCGAAATCCATTGGGAAAATGGTCGTTGAAAATAATATCGATTATTTAATCACAATTGATAATTTCTCGCGTCACATCGCAAATGAAGCGATAAGAATTGGAATGGACAAAAATAATATCTTTGATTGTCAAACTACTGAGGATCTTGATACCGTTTTATACCATTTAATGAAACCTGGTGTGACGGTTTTATTTAAAACCTCGATGTTTGATAAGAAAATCAAAAAAATAATTGAGCGTTATTTTGTCAGAAATAAGGAATAACTATGAAAACAATTGTTTTTATCGGCGCGTTAAAATCAGGTTCAAGTCGGGAAGCGATTGGTATAGCACAAGATTTAGGTTATTTTACGGTTCTTATCACCGATAATCAAAAACAAATTAAGCAAAGAGTAGAATATCAAGATGTTCATCTAATGTTATTTTGTGATTTAAGTGATATAAATAAATTAAAAACAATGATTCAGGAACTAAAATTAAAAGCATTTGAGATTAAGGGGATCATGAGTTTTGTTGATTCCCATGTTCATACAGCATGTTTATTAGGAAATATCTTTAAAGTAAATAATTTTACCACAAATGGTGTATATAATATCGAAAACAAATTACTTTCCCGTGAATGTTTAAAAAATACTGATTATGTTCCTCAATATAAAATTATTTCCCCTAGTTTAGAATATTCTAAAGCTGAAGTGGTTTCCTTTTTGCCAGCAATAATTAAATCACCTTGTTCTACTGGTTCTAAAGATGTGTATAAAGTTACCAATTATCAAGAGTTCACAGATTATTTAAGACAATTTCAAAAAAAATATCCTAAACAATCGGTTTTATTAGAGAAGTATTTGCCTGGAAAACAATATTTGATAGAGGTCTTTGTGATTAAGGGGCAGGTACATATAATCGCGATTGTTGAACAAGAAATTGAATACTTAAGTAAGCATTTTATTGTCACGGGGTATTCAATTTTAATAAATCCTGAAGCTTCATTTTATTATAAATTAACAAAAACAGTGAAAAACATTATCTATTTACATGGACTTTATCATGGTAATTGTCATCTTGAAATGCGCTACTTCGAAGATAATTTTAAATTGATCGAAATTAATCCTCGCATATCAGGTGGGGGGATGAATCAACTAATTTATGCAGCATTTGGCATTAATCTAGTAAAAGAGATTATCAAACTTTCATTAAAACAAGATGTTGACCTTAAACCAAAATTTAACAAAGAGGCATTTATTCAATATACGACTTTAAAACATGAAGGCATACTCGAAAAGGTGACTGGTAAGAGGCGAGCATTACGTAAAAATGGAGTTTTAAAAGTATATTTAAAACCACGTAAAGGTAATTTAGTTTATTTACCAAAATCATTAGGGCATCGTTATGCCTATGTTTTAGCAACTGGTAAAACTCAAAACGAAGCGCTAATGAATGCTAAGCAGGCGATTAAAGAGCTTGACTTTAAAATAAGAAAGAAAAAATAGCGAAGAATCGCTATTTTTTAATTAATATATAAATGGTCTACCATAATAATAATTAAATGGAGAGCCTACAACACCTTGGTAAGTATTAAAGGTATAAGGATATGGCGTAGGAAGTGGATAAGGATAAGGGAAAGGAGTAGGAAGTGGGTATGGGTATTGCTGATATGGTGGACAACACCTTCTACCAAATCCTCCTGCCCAAAATGGTGCTGTAATTGCTAAACCTGCCAAAAATGGTAAGAAACGCCCTTCGCCTCTTTCTGTAACTGGATAGTAAGTCATATTAACCTCCTAAAGACATAGTTATATTTTAGTCTATGAGTTTTTAGACAATATGCTTAGGAATACGACCTATTTTTGATAAATAAATTTACATTATCCGCGTTTTTTTGTATAATAGATATGTTGAGACAAAATGATGAAGAGGTAATTTGTATGAAGTATTTATTTGCTGTAAATCCTGTCTCGGGGAAAAATAAAGCTAAAAATAAAATGAATCAATTAGCCAAGTTATTACGTGTTCATAAATATAATTTTATGTTATATGAGACACAACCTTATCATTATGCAGATGATTTACGAAAAATTATTATTGAAAATAATATTACCCATGTTTTTGCTGTTGGCGGTGATGGAACAGCTCATGAAGTTGTCAATGCGGTTGTTGGTCTTGACGTTTTTTTTGGAGTTGTGCCATTTGGCTCGGGAAATGATTTTGCTCGGGTAATGAATTTACCAAAAAAAATTACTAAAGTTTTCCAAATGATCGATAATAATGATCATGTTGTTATTGATGTTGGTCAAGTTGGAAAGCGTTATTTTATAAATTATATTAGCTTTGGTTTTGATGTGGAAATTTTAAAAAAATCGTTTAAATTAAAAAAACTTTTTCATGGGAAACTAGCTTATATATTGTCAGTTTTAATTACTTTGATTATGTATAAATGTAGTGATTATTATATTGACGGTCAAGAAAAGAAATTATATTTAGCAACGATTCATAATGGTAAATATTATGGTGGTGGTATGAAGATTAACCCTTTTGCGGAGGTTAATGATGGCGTTCTTGATCTATGTACAGTAAAAAAATTGAACCGTTTTAAATTACTAACCTTATTCCCGTCTGTATTCGTCGGTAAACATTTCCGATTTAAAAAGTATGTTAATTTTAGTAGTAAGCGTCATTTTTCGATTGCTACGAAAGCTCCAGTTGTCTCCTGTGGAGTAGATGGAGAACTCTATGAATTAAATACTCCAGTAGAAGTTTCGGTTGTTGCTGAAAGTGTAAAAATGATTCGCTATAAAAGCCATTAGACTTGGATAACAAGTCTTTTTTTTTGGTATTAATTACTTAACTATAATAGACTAAATTTACTAATTACAGGATAAAAGTAAGTTCCATCCTTAACTAAAATCCATAAAATACTATAGTTTATCAATGTGTATAAGGAGGGAGAACATGATTTTAATAGGTATGTTACATCATCGTAAAAATCCAGATACCGTAAAAAAGTCATATGCTTATGCTGCAGTCGCAAAAGCTGAAGGTGCTGAATTATTATTTTTTTCACCGAAAATGGTAGACTTTGACAACAAGAAAATTAATGGTTATCTTTATCAAGAAGGAAAATGGAAGGTAATTAATAGTCGGTTTCCAGATGTAATTTATAATGCTGGTAGCCCAGATAAACTTAAAAAATCTGAAAGTGTAATTAAGCGTTTGAAAAAGACAATCCCATTTACGACACATTCAATCGGTAATAAACTCTCAGTATATTATCGTCTGTTACTTGATGGTACATTTTCAGAATATTTAATTCCCTCACATAATATTTTGTCGCTTAAACATTTTACACATTATCTATCAAAGTATAAACGGCTTGTATTTAAGCCTGTTAATGGACATAAAGGTCAAAATATCACTTTTATTGAAGCTCGCGAAGATAAATATATGCTGACAATTGATCGCGTAAATTTAACTCTTAGTGAAAAGGAATTATTAGTTTACATAGAAGAAAAGCTAAACGAGGAACGATTTATTGTTCAACCATATATTAATAGTCGGACAAGAAGCGGGAATGTCTTTGACTTTCGTTTACATACCCAAAAAGACGGGGCAGGAAAATGGGTTATTACCTCAATATACCCCCGTATTGGTCCAAATAATAGTGTTGTCGCAAATATTAATAGTGGTGGTGCAACAAATTATTTAGAGCCATTTCTTAAACAAGAATATGGTGATAAATATTTTGATATTAAACAATACTTAGAACAATTTAGCCTTAGATTGTCTAAAAAAATGGATGAACTACAG
>CALFRW010000192.1 GCA_937919135.1 uncultured Haloplasmataceae bacterium | reverse complement strand
CCTGTACAAGCCCGGACAATGCTTGCTAATAAAGCAAAGGGTGCACTTAAGATGATTTGTCCAGGGAAAGTTTATCGACGTGATGATGATGATGCGACACATTCACATCAATTTTATCAAATTGAAGGTCTAGTAATAGGTGAGAAGATAACGATGTCAGATTTACAGGGGACGCTAGCATATTTTGTGAAAAAAATGTTTGGTGAAGATCGTAAGATTCGTTTTAGACCGTCTTTTTTTCCATTTACAGAACCAAGTGTTGAAGTTGATGTAAGCTGTGCTAAATGTGATGGAGAAGGCTGTTCAATGTGTAAACAAAGTGGCTATATTGAGATCTTAGGCGCAGGGATGGTACATCCTAATGTGTTAAAAACTGGTGGTTATGATCCAGCTAAATATCAAGGTTTTGCATTTGGAATGGGTCCTGAAAGAGTTGCGATATTAAAATATGGAATTGATGACATAAGACAATTTTATACAAATGATTTACGTTTTAATCGTCAATTCAATACAAGGATATAAGGAGGATTATATGTTACTATCATTAAAGTGGCTAAAAAAATATGTTGATATAAATGATATAAGTCCCTTAGATTTAGCGAATAAAATGACGTTAGCAGGTATAGAAGTTGAAAAGGTTTACCCTTTATCTGAGGCATCAAATTGTGTTGTAGGAGAGGTCTTAAATAAAACTCAACATGAAGCTGCAGATAGATTAAGTGTTTGTGAAGTGAATTTAGGAGATGAGGTAGTAACCATTGTCTGTGGTGCAAATAATGTAGCAGCTGGACAAAAAGTAGTGGTTGCAAAAATAGGAGCTAAGTTACCTGGTGGAATAAAAATAAAGAAGACTAAATTACGTGGCGTCGAATCAAATGGAATGATTTGTTCACTCAAGGAATTAGGAATTGAAAACAAATTAGTACCTCAGGAATTTCAAGCAGGAATAGCAGTTTTAGACCAAAAAGCGGAAGTTGGAAGTGATGCGATAAGTTATCTTGGACTGGATGATACGATTTTAGAATTAAGTTTAACACCAAACCGCTCAGATTGTTTATCAATGTATGGTATTGCTTATGAGGTGGCAGCGTTATTAGACAAGGAAATCAAAAAACCAGAGGGAGAAGCTATTCCATATCAAATTGATAAAGATTTCAAGGTCACGCTTAAATCAGAGGATTGTTTATTATATTACGCTAAGAAAATAAAAGCTGTTAAAATTAAACCATCACCACAATGGTTACAAACTATTTTAATGGCTAGTGGAATTAGACCTATTAATAATGTGGTAGATATCACAAATTACGTGATGTTAGAATTAGGACAACCTTTACACGCTTTTGATTTAAATAAACTTGACAATCAAGAAATTATTGTTAGAAATGCACATAAAGGTGAAGAATTTGAAACTCTAGATAAAATTAAACGCGAATTAATCCCATCAGATCTTTTAATAACTGATGGTAATAAACCCATTGCTTTAGCTGGTGTAATGGGAGGGCATAACTCAGAGATCGATGATAATACAACTGATGTATTACTAGAGAGTGCTATATTTAAACCTTTAACAGTTAGAAATACTTATTTAAGGCTTAATTTAAGAAGTGAATCTAGTTTAAGGTTTGAAAAAGGTATTGATTCGAAACGAGCATTATATGCTTTAAATAGAGCAGCACTACTTCTTGTAGAAATAGCTGGTGGAAAAATTGATGATACTTTATCATTTTCAACAAATCTAAAAGATAGTGAGAAAGTAATTGA
Organism: uncultured Haloplasmataceae bacterium; assembly: GCA_937919135.1. Classification (GTDB taxonomy): domain Bacteria; phylum Bacillota_I; class Bacilli_A; order Haloplasmatales; family Haloplasmataceae; genus CALFRW01. The sequence goes on along the minus strand of CALFRW010000192.1, from coordinate 2,011 downwards.
TATTTCTTTAGAAAAAATTAATAATGTTTTAGGAATTAACTTAACTAAAAATGATGTGAGTGATTGTTTCAGAAGGTTAAAATTTGCTTATGAAGTAGCTAATAATGTATTTAAGGTTGTAGCTCCATCAAGAAGATTAGATATTGAGATTGAAGAAGATTTAATTGAAGAAATTATTCGAATTCATGGATATGAGAATTTGAATAATACTTTACCTTTAACTGATACAATCGGTCGGTTAACAAAAAGTCAATATAAAACTAGATTAATTAGAAGGTTACTTCTTGCAAGTGGGCTTAATGAAGTAATTACTTATTCGCTAACTAATGAAAAGTCAATTGAGATGTTTGAAACAGATTCAAAAAAGATAGTGAAATTGTTAAAGCCGATGAGCGAAGACCGCTTCATGATGAGAACAAGTTTATTAAGTAGTTTAATAGAGGTTGCAAGTTATAATAATGCTCGAAATATCAAAGATATTTTTGTGTTTGAAATTGGAAAAAGTTACTCAATAAGTAATAATAATCCAAATGAGACATTACTTCTTAGTGGTTTATGTACAGGTGAAGTGTCAGAGTCTAAATGGCAAAAACAATTAACTAAGGTAGATTTCTTTTATGTTAAAGGTATTCTTGAAAATATATTTGAACCTCTACAAATTTTACCGATGATTAGTTTTGTTCAAAATAAGGAAATTAAAAATTTACATCCAGAGAGAACAGCAAATATCTTATTAAATAATGTTGAAATTGGATTAGTTGGACAACTCCATCCTAAGATTCAAGAAGAATATGATTTACATGAAACTTATGTTTTTGAGTTGAATTTAGATCATGTTTTAGGTATTGAAGTTAATGATATTAAATACGATATGATATCTAAGTATCCTAAAGTTACAAGAGATATTGCGTTAGTAGTAGATGAAAAGATTACCGCAGGTTCTTTAGTAAAAGCGATAAAAGAACAAGGGAATAAAATCTTAAAATCAGTTGAAGTATTTGATGTATATCAAGGTGAGCATGTTGATAAAGGTAAAAAATCGATAGCGTTCTCGTTAGTATTTGAAAATGTTGAAAAAACTTTAACAGATGAAGAGGTTAATACCGCTTATAATCGGATTGTTAAATATCTTGAAAATACATATAATGCGTATTTGCGCAAATAGAAATTAAAGATTAAAAAAAGTTCATATATTATGAGCTTTTTTTAATTTGAAGCTTCAATTGATTGACAAATAGATGACTAAATATCGCATATACCTGTAAATATTTTGATTGGTGACTAGATATAATTTGTGCAAATAGAAATGCTTATTTCTCTATGTAATTATTTGTTAAAATAAAAGAGGGTGAACTAGTTCATGAACTTAAAAATTTACGAGAAAGAAGTAATGTATCGGATTAATAGTAAGTATAAATCACAAAGATCAATAGGTGAATATATACGAAAGGAAAGATTATCACAAGGCCTTAAACAAGAATTAGTCTGTAAAGGTATCTGTTCTGTTTCATATTACAGCAGAATAGAAAGTAACAAAGTTAGTCCATCAAGACTATATATAAACAAAATATTAGGTAAGCTTAATAAAGCAGTACCTAGTAATTTAAATAATGATTCGAATCAAAATAACAAAGAATTGGTTAATAATTTATTAACCGCAATGGAATATAAAAATAATAAAATTGTTGACGAAGTATATATAAAAATTAAGCATAATCAAGATATTAATCAAGAATTATATGAATTTATTTATTCGATATATTACATGAAAATCTCTCACATTCCACCCCTTATTAATAGTTTACACCAACAACAAATTCATTTTGATAATGAAGAATTACTTCTATATTTAGAAAACCTTGGAACATATTATGCATTAACCAACAAATACAATGATGCAGAAAAATGTTTAAAGATGTCAATTAAATTACAAAACCATTCAGGCTTATCTAAACCTAGTATTTTATACCGGTATGCTTGGGTTTTAGGTAAGATGAATAATGATTATCAG
>CALFRW010000191.1 GCA_937919135.1 uncultured Haloplasmataceae bacterium | reverse complement strand
GAGAAAGTCGCGGGAGACACCAATTCTTTTTCCTTCTCTAATCGCTAAATACAGTGCCACCATCGCTCCACTCAAAATAAGGATTGCGTACCAAGTAATAGTAAATGGGCCAATTTCTAAAAATATATTTCCTTCATTAAATTTCATCTTCATTCCACCAACCTTAATTTTCTTGAGTCATATAAGCATTTAAATTTTGAATAAATTCTTGAGCTGTATTAATACCCATATAACGTAACCGATGATTTAGGGCTGCAACCTCAATAATTGCTGCCATATTTCTTCCCGGTCTAATAGGGATTTTAATATAAGAAACTTCTGTATTAATAATTTTAATTTTCGCATCTTCAAGACCTAACCTGTCGTAATCCTTATCATAATCAGCTAAATCTAAATCAATGACTAAACTGATGCGTTTTTTATGCCGAAAAGAACCAGCACCAAACATACTTACGATATTAATAATCCCGATTCCTCGGATTTCAATATATTTTTCTAAGAGTTTTGGCGGTTTTCCAACTAATTTACCAATTTCTTTTTCATAAATAATGATATTATCATCGGCAATTAATTTATGACCCCGATTAACAAGTTCTAAAGCAGCTTCACTTTTTCCAATCCCGCTTTTTCCTCTAATTAAGACACCAATTCCATGAACATCAACTAATACTCCGTGCATATTGGTCGATTCTGCTAATTCCTCAGCCAAATAACTTGTGATATCATTCAACAACATCGTTGTATCTTTTTGACTACGCAAAATTGGAATCTGATAGTTTTCAGCATGAGTAATAAATACTTGGGGCACAGTAAAATTATTTGAAAAAATAAAACACGGTGTTTGACCCTTAAATAGAAATTCACTGCGACTATTTTGTGCACTTGCAGCTAACCCATTAAAAAATGCTAATTCTTTACTACCGATTACTTGAATCCGGTCATCCTCATAAAAATCAGTGAGCCCCGCTAGTTCTAAACCTGGACGTGATAACATTTTCGACTCTATTTCCCTTGTTAACCCCGCGGTACCCGCGATTATCTCTAAATTTAATTCATTAACAAGGCTATTAATATTAATTTTTTCCATCTTCTTCACTTCCTACTTCTAAATCAAATTCATCAATATATTTAGTTTTAAAAAATGAATCACGTTTCAAAAAGTCAACAATAGTGATTCCTGCAAGCACAATTATTGAAATAATCAGTGCCCGTTCTAGTGAAATTATATCCCCTAAAAAATAAGCTGTAAAATATATCAATACGGTAAAAATAGCTAGTGTAACAAGCCCAATCTTATGAATTGTAAATGTGATTAGGTCAGCAATAAATAAAAATGGTTTAATCAGTTTATCAGCTAGTGATAAGGCAATGGCTATTATAAGTGTATTGCGATCATGAAGTAAATTAGGATAGATAAAAGCATTAATTAAAATTAATAACCCTGTATAAAAGATATATGTAAGCAAAAAACTAAGAATTGTTTTAAAATTGAAAATTCGGGCTCCAAATTCCTTCGTTGAGATTAATAAATTCTTATCTTTTTTGGCTTTTTCATCATAATGGTAATTATCAATCACTTCTTTGAAAAAATGGGCTTCAATAATTTGCTCCACTTCATTTTTGGAGAATTTTTTTTCATCTTCACTGTTTAAGAACGCTTCAAAAATATCAGCATATTCTTTTTCTTTTTCATATAGTTCTTTGCTATCATTTTTATTATTCATATAATCACCTTCTTAATACTCTTTCCATTTTATCATAGTTTTAATAAAATAAAAATAATTTCACACATCATTTAGCGAGAAAAAATGCTTTAAATCCTTTCATTAATAAAATTCCCATTAAACCCCCAATACTATTTAATAAAATATCATCGATATCAAAATAACCTAAATTACTAACACCTTGAAGTGTTTCAAATAAGATAATTAATAACAAACAATATAAGATACTATATTTCAAGTTTTTATAATAACAAATAAAGAAACCAAAAGGGAGATAAACCAAAATATTTCCAACAATATAGTAACGTACTAGAGGATTATCCCAATGATTAATCCATTTAGGTAAGTGCGTAGAAAAATTAAAATGTTCATCGAGACGATAATCAGCTAGGTTTGATACTCTCCCAAAGAGTAAACCGATTAGCCAAATAAAGTAAACTAAAAATGATTTAGCAATTAAATTATCCCAAATGATTTTTTTATCAATAAAAATTACTTCAAATATTAAGTAACATAATAAAGCTAAACTAACACGGTTTAAAATTAAAGCCACATTTGACATAATCTTAAAGATATTAAGTAAATGATCGATGTAATATGTATTTATTAAGTAAGATATGCTAATTGCTAAAACCAAAAATAAAAATCTTCGCTTCATAAATTCTCCTCATAAATAAAGATAGTTTTAAAAACTATCTTTATTTTATTACCAATATTTATTTAATATTACGTTTTTTCGCCTTTTCTAAGACTTTTTTTAAAAAGTGTCCCGTATACGACGCTTTAACCCGAGAAATTTCTACTGGTGTTCCAGTCGCAATAATCTCTCCACCTTTATCTCCACCCTCAGGTCCTAAATCAATAATATAATCAGCACACTTAATGACATCCAAGTTATGCTCGATTACAATAACAGTACCATTTTGTTTCACAATATCTTGCAAAACTTCTAGTAACCGTTTTACATCATGAGTATGAAGGCCTGTCGTAGGTTCATCTAGAATATATAATGTCTTATCTGTAATGCGCTTATGAAGTTCTGATGCTAATTTTACTCTTTGGGCTTCACCACCAGAAAGTGTTGTTGCTGGTTGTCCTAATTTGATATACCCCAAACCAACATCATTAATTGTCTGAATTTTGCGCTTGATAACGGGAATATTTTCAAAGAAGGTCAAGGCTTCTTCTATCGTCATATTTAAAACATCGGAAATTGATTTGCCTTTATATTTAACTTCTAAGGTTTCACGATTATATCTTTTACCATGGCAGACTTCACAAGGAACATACACATCAGGTAAAAAATGCATTTCAATTTTGATCACACCATCACCACGACAAGTTTCACAACGTCCGCCCTTAACATTGAAAGAAAAACGTCCCTTTTGATAACCTCTGATTTTAGCTTCTGTAGTTTCAGTAAATAAATCGCGAATATTATCAAATACGCCAGTGTATGTCGCAGGATTTGAACGGGGTGTTCTTCCAATTGGTGATTGATCTACTTCGATTATTTTATCGATATTCTCTAAACCTTTTATTTCATCAAATAATCCTGGCTTTCGCTTTGATTTATATAATTTACTTGCGATTCCGCGATATAGTATATCATTTACCAAAGTTGACTTCCCGCTTCCCGAAACTCCTGTTATCACGATAAACTTACCTAAAGGAAATTTGACATTTAAGTTCTTAAGATTATTTTCCCGGGCATTGATTACCTCTAATATAAGTCCATTCCCTGCTTGATATTCTCGAGGGATGGGGATAGATTTACTTCCTGATAAATATTGACCAGTAATTGAACTAGGGTTATTCATTACTTCTATCGGGGTACCACAAGCGACAACTTCACCACCATGGCTTCCAGCACCAGGGCCGATGTCAATTAAATAATCTGCTTCTAACATCGTATCTTCATCATGCTCGACGACAATCAGCGTGTTTCCTAAATCCCGCATTGATTTGAGCGTCTCAATTAACCTGCGATTATCCCGTTGATGCAGGCCAATTGAAGGTTCATCCAAGACATATAACACACCTGTCAAACGAGAGCCAATTTGGGTAGCTAGACGAATTCGCTGGGATTCTCCTCCTGATAAAGATCCTGCTTGCCGATTTAGTGTTAAGTAATTTAAACCGACATTAATAAGAAATTGTAACCTACCTTTTATTTCTTTTATGATCATATTAGAAATTTGTACTTCTATTGGTGACAAAGTTAAATCAGTTAAATAAGCTAGTGCTTGTTCAATCGACATTTGCGAAAATTGATAAATATTTTTTTCGCCAATATATACTGAAAGGGCCTCTTTTGATAACCGCTCGCCTTTACAAACATGACACTCTTCATCAGTCATCATGCTTTCAAACCATTCTTTAATGAACTTTGAGGATGTATTTCGATACCTTCTTTCATAACTATTAATGATACCTTCAAAGCGACTCTTCTTTTCATGACGGATATTACCCTCACTAACATATTTAAACTCGATAATATCCTCACTACCATACATAACGATCTCAAGCTCTTTATCTGTCAGTTCTTTAAAAGGTTTATTAATATCAATCTGATAATAATCGCAGACGATTGCCAGTTGTTGAAAATAATAGTTTTCCGGTTTTTCAAAACCTCTAATTGCTCCATCTGCTATTGATATTTCATCATCTGGCACCAATGAGTCAATACTAAAATGACGTTTAAAACCGAGTCCACTACATTCACTACAAGCTCCAAATGGTGAGTTGAAAGAAAATAAGCGTGGTTCAAGGTCACCAATCGTAAAATCACAATAAGGGCAAGAAAACTTTTCACTAAAAACCATTTCTTTCTCATCTGGTATCAAAATTAGGACCTTACTATTCCCCAGTTTTAAAGCTGTTTCTAACGAATCAAATAAGCGGGAAGCAATCCCATCTTTAACTACAATGCGGTCAACAATAACATCCACATTATGTTTTTTATTTTTTTCTAATTCGGTCACTTCATCTAAATCATAAAAGCTACCATCAATTCTAACTCTAACGTAGCCATCCTTTTTTAATTGTTCTAATTCATTCTTGAATGTACCTTTTTTTCCAGCTGCGAAAGGAGCTAAAATTTGCATCCGCGTCTTATCGGGAAATTCTAATAACCGATTGACAATTTGTTCCACGCTCTGTGATTTTATTTCCACATTATGTGTGGGACAAATAGGATGTCCAATTCTTGCATACAACAAGCGTAAATAATCATATATTTCTGTAACCGTGCCCACTGTGGAGCGGGGATTACGATTTGTGCTCTTTTGATCAATTGATATTGCTGGTGACAAACCTTCAATACTATCAACATCTGGTTTTTCCATATTACCTAAAAACTGTCTTGCATAAGCTGATAAGCTTTCTACATATCTTCTTTGACCTTCAGCATAAATAGTATCAAATGCCAAGCTCGTTTTACCACTGCCAGAAAGTCCTGTCATAACCACTAACTTATCTCGCGGTATTTTAATATCAATATTTTTTAAATTATTTTCTCTTGCACCCTTTATTACGAGATATTCTTTATTGTTCATTGCTAACCACCATTTCATTTTAAAATTCCTTTTTATTATACCACAAGTCAAACAAATTTTCGATTAATTTGTTTAAGATTAAGATGAAAACACTTACATTTAAACTAAAACGTTTTCATCTGTTTTTCGGTTGACTTGTAAAATACAACATGTTAAAATTCTTTTTGGTGTGGGATACACCATTTTAGAGTCGTTTTAAAATCCCTCAAACTCATATTTACCCCCCTATAACCCCTCTCAAATAAAAAAACTCATACTTATCCCTTAAACTCTTTTTTTCAAACATTTATCTCCCCAAAACAGCCTTTGGCTGTTTTTTTTTAACTTTATATTGAAAACAAGATATTATGTCTATATAATGAAATCAAATCTTATAAAATCATGGGAGGATAATATGATTGTCAAGGTAAAAAATGTTTCAAAAACGTATAAGAATCGTTTAAAGGCACTAAATAATTTAAGCTTCGAAGTACGAGAAGGAGAAATCTATGGCCTACTAGGTCCTAATGGTAGCGGCAAAACAACATCAATTAATTGTTTATTATCACTTTTAAATTATGAAGCTGGTGAAATCGAGATTTTTGAAGAAAAGATGACTCCAGAAAGGTATGATATAAAAGCTAAAATTGGTTTTGTGCCCCAAAATATTGCTGTTTTTTATGAACTAACAGTTTATGAAAATATTGATTATTTTTGTGGGTTATACATTAATGATAAAGAGAAAAGAAAGGCTTTAGTTGAAGAAGCAATCGATTTCGTTTCGCTTAATGATTATCGTAACTTTTACCCTAAGAAATTATCTGGTGGTCTAATTAGAAGATTAAATATTGCTTGTGGTATTGCTCATAAACCACAACTAGTAATTTTTGATGAACCTACCGTAGCTGTCGACCCACAAAGTAGAAATAAGATCTTAGAAGGAATTGTCAAATTAAATCAACAAGGAGCAACGATTATCTATACTTCACATTATATGGAAGAGGTTGAACAAATCTGTTCTTATATCGTTATCATGGATAAGGGAGAAATTATTATGCATGGTACAAAAGAAAAGCTTAAGAACAGTATCTCCTTAGGAGAATCTTGTGAAATCCACATAGATAATCCTAAAGCAGAATATATCGATTTAATAAAACAAATTCCCAATGTATTAGATTGTTACTATAAAGATCAACTATTAGTTATTAAAAGTGGTAAAGGAAAAACAAATATCCCTAATATTCTTAATGTCTTTACTACTCATAATATTAAATATGGTAAGCTTTATTCATCAATTCCAACTTTAAATGATGTCTTTTTAGAAGTTACCGGAAAGCATTTGAGGGATTAATATGAGAATGTACTTAGTTAGAATAAAATGTCTATTAAGAAATAAAGACAATGTATTTTGGGCATTTATCTTTCCTTTATTATTAGGAACATTCTTTTATTTAGGTTTTGGCAAATTATCAATGGATGACTCTTTAAATACTATTAATGTTTATGTTACAAGTCATGATAAAGACCATCAATTAGTTACTATCTTAGAAGATATTAGCTATGGTGATGGAAAAAAACTTTTTAAGGTTAACACTAGTTTTGATCTTGATCAATTAAATCAAAGCTTTGCGGATAAAGAAATTGATAATTTTATTTACCTTCAAGATGGATTAATAAACTATAAAATTATAGAAAATGGGATCGAAGAAACGATTATTAAAAGCGTTTTAGATAAATATATCCAGGGGGAAGCACTTGTTAAAAAGGTAATGGAAACTAACCCTGAAAATGTTGAAAAAGTTTTATCATCATTTCTTAACCCTAAAACATATTTAGTAGAAGCTACCTCAGGCACTAATCCTAATAGTAATAAATTAATAATTTACTTTTATGCACTAATCGCAATGGCTTGTACATTTGCTAGTTATTGGGGCATTGGGCTTGTAAATGACATTCAAGCAGATGCATCACCTTTAGCAACAAGAGTAAATATTACGCCAACGCATAAATTAAAACTGATTTTGATTTATACCTTAGCCGCAATTACAATTCACTTTACCGGAAATTTAGGCTTAATTGCTTATCTAAAATATATCCTCGGTATTGAGTTTGCCCATAACACCTGGTTAATAATTTTAACATCACTAATCGGTACAATAAGTGGTATTGCTTTAGGGGCCTTTTTATCCACAATTATAAAAGGCACATTTGATAAAAAATCCGGTATAATTACGACAATATCTTTACTCCTCAGCTTTTTATCTGGACTTATGGTTGTCGATGTGAAATATTTAGTTCAGAAGAATGCGCCAATCTTAGGATTAATTAACCCCACAAACTTATTAACTGAGTGTTTTTACAGCCTTTATTATTATAACGATATCGGAAAATACTTTTATAACTTAGGAATACTTGCATTAATATCTTTAATTTTAATCTTTTCAACTTATCTAAAAATGCGAGGTAATAAATATGACAGTATTTAAATTATATTTAAAAATCTTAAATCAAAACAAAGTAACAATTTTCGTATACCTAGGGATATTTATTTTGCTTACACTCATTATGGTAAATACTTTTAACAGTAATACAGAAAACTTTGCGAATGTAAAAACTGATATTGCTTTTATCGATCATGACGACACTGAATTTACCCGCAATTTTAAAAGCTATTTAGCTGATTATGCAAATTTTAAAACTTTTAAAGAAGACAAGTTAGAGGATGCTTTCTTTTATCGTGAAATACAAATGATTATAGAAATCCCCAAAGGTTTTACTGATAAATTTTCCACTCAAGAGGAATTAAAAATTAAAACAAAAAGTGTTCCTGATTCTGCAGCTTCCTATACACTTGAACAAGCAATGGACAACTATCTTAATTTAGCTAGAACATATCAAGAGAATAATATTTCGACCGGAGATTTACATGAGGCAATTATGGCTATTTTAACTAAGGAAGCTAAAACCGAATTTATCCAGGATCAAGACGGTGATTATTCTGGTGCCGAATTCTACTTTAACTACTTATCTTATATCTTTCTTGGCCTGATTATTTCGGTAATTTGCTCCATAATGATTGCATTTAAACCACTCGATATTAAAAGACGTAATAATTTAGGAGCAATTTCAAATAAGAAAATGAATTTCATCCTTTTATTTAGTAATTTCTTATTAGCTTTTCTTTTTTACCTAATTTTAATTATCGTCGCACTAATCTTATATTCCGATGTGATGTTTAAAGCTAATGGCTTCTTACTAATGTTAAATGCTTTTATTTTCTTACTAACAGTAATCTCCTTAGCTTATTTACTTGTGGTAATATTTAATTCTCGTAATATTGTTGGTGCCTTAGCTACAGTAATTTCACTGGGTTCTTCATTTATCTGTGGTGTTTTTATTCCTCAATTCTTAATTGATGATTTTATTTTAAAAATTGCAAGAATCTTCCCATCATACTGGTATGTCAACGCCAATGAAAAAATCGCCAGCCTCTTTAAATACGATTATATTATGATGAAACCAATCTACAATAGTTTTTTAATTCAATCTATTTTCACTTTTATTTTTATCGCTTTAGCATTAACAATCAGTAAAGCTAAACAAAGGGCAGAAAATTAAAAAGCAGCGCAGGCTGCTTTTATACATTACGATCATTTACAACAATAACTTCTAACGGTGGTGTACCATTAAGTAGTCCGATTGCATAAATTGATTTTACATCATTTGCGGTAAATGCAACATCAGGTACTGTTAAAACGACTTGATTTGTTCCTGCTGCCCTTACTTGTAAGCTATAAGCTCCTGGCGCAATCGTAATATAATTTGTTACTGTTCGATATGGTATATTTCTAAATAGTACCGTTCCATTAGGTAAAGTTATGTCGACTGCTGGAGAATTTGGTGAAAAATGGCCAAAACGAATCATAACTCTTCCTGGAGTTACTTGATCACGCGCTTCAAAGTAAGGCTCCGTTACAAAATCATCAGTAATTCTTAAAGAAATTATTCCTTGGTTATCTTGCATTACGGTGATTAGTTTACAAAGAGCTAAATCTTGATTTTGATTTAACAATAAATTTCCCGTACTAGAATAAAGCTTAATATTGTACATTCCCCTTGGTAACGGAATGAATTGTGTTGTTTGCCCAGGATTAAATCCCCGGATAATCATTTGATCATTAAGATAAATGTCAATTGGCATGTTAGTTTGATTGGCAAAGCGAATTCTCGCAGGTTGTTCCATTTGGCTATAATAATTCATAATATCTTCCCCCTCTAGATAATATATGTATCATAGTTAAAAAACACATGGGCAAATTGTTATTTTTTTAAATTTGAGCGAAAAATATTAGTATGAGATAACATAAATTAATTTAAAGGAGTTATTTTAATGAATAAAATCTTAATGCCCAAGGAAAAGTTAGTCTATAAAATTAAATTTTCAACACGAATTTTCTTTATCGATCTGCTTTTTTTACTCGCAATCATATCTTTTGCGGTTAATCAAGGTAGAGGCTCATTTATTTCCCTCATTTTAATGATTATCTTTATTCCGTTATTTATTAAAACAATAAAAGATTTCTACCGAATTTTCTTTCATAAAGTATATATTACTAACTTCCGCGTTATTTATCAAAAGCATTTTCTTTTTAGAAAAATAAAATTTTTTCCCTTAAAAAGGATTAACGGTGTCTTTTTTAAATCTAATATTTTAGACCGTGCCAAAAATATGACTACTTTTAAATTAACACTAACAGATAATACATTCTTTATCCTTAAGAACATTAAAGCAGGAAATGTCGTAGCTGAATTACTTAGTGCAAATATTAAAAAGGAAAACAAAAAAAGCTTAAAACTTCGTAAAAAAAAGTTATAAGCTTTTTGCTTTAAATATATGCTTTAATTTCTTCAAGAAATTTTTCCTCATCCCAAGTAATAATTCGTAACTCCTGGGCTTTTGTTAATTTAGAACCTGCGTCATTACCATAAATTACGACATCAGTATTTTTACTTACACTCCCGGCTATTTTTCCCCCTAATCTTTCTAAGAGCTTTTGTGCTTCACTTCGTTTCATACTCTTTAGGGTCCCCGTTAAAACAAAAGTTTTTCCGCTTAAATCACTACTGATTTCGTTTTCTCCCAAATAACTCATATTTAATCCTAATTGTTTTAGCGTTGATATCAATTGTAGATTTGTATTATTAGTAAAAAAATCGGTTAAACTTGAAGCGATTACGGCACCAATATCAGGAACCGCTTGAAAACTAAGTTCATCTTGTTCGATAATTTTATCAATATTTTTATAAGTTTTAGCTAAATTTTTGGCAGCTTTACTGCCTACAAAACGAATTCCTAAACCAAACAATAATCTTTCTAAACTATTTTGTTTCGATTTTTCAATCGCATTCAGTAAATTCTGACTTGATTTTTCACCAAAACCATCCAAATCAATTAAAGCACTTTTTTGGAGCTGATAAATATCGGGAATACAAGTGATAATTCCGAGATTAAAAAGATACTCAACATTTTTTTCACCTAAGCCTTCAATATTCATCGCATCTCGACTAGCAAAATGGATTAACGCTTCAATATTTCGAGCTTTACAATCCTTATTCAAACAATAATAATCTGCTTCACCCTTATTTCTTACCAAAACTGAATTACAAACAGGGCAATTATTAATCATCTTAAAAGGGATTTCGGAGCCATTGCGATCTTCGATTTGAGGCCTTATAACTTCAGGGATTATGTAACCTGCTTTTCTTACAATTACCCGATCACCAGTTCTAATATCTCTAGTTGTGATAAAATCTTCATTATGGAGTGTTGCGCGTCTTACAGTTGTCCCTGCAATTTTAACCGGCTCTAAAACAGCATTAGGCGTAATACTACCAGTTCTTCCTACTGTGAAGTTAATATCCTTTAATATCGTTGTCACTTCTTCAGCAGGAAACTTATAGGCTATCGCCCATTTTGGTTCTCTTGCAGTCATCCCCATTTCGCTTTGTTTTTCTAAATCATCCACCTTAACGACTAAGCCATCAATTTCATAGGGCAAGTCATGGAGATGTTCACTCCAATAAGCGATAAAATGCTTCACTTCTTCAATACTAAAACATAATTTTCTTTCTTTATTAGTTTTTAATCCTAAACGATCAAGATAATTTAGGGCTTCACTATGGCTCTTAAAACCTAAATTAAAGGCATCAGGCACACTATATAAAAAAACACTTAGTTTTCTTTGTGAGGCAATCCGAGGATCTAAATTACGAACACTCCCACTTGCAGCATTCCGAGGATTTGCGAAGAGCGGTAAATTATCCCGCTTTCTTTGCTCATTTAATTGTTTAAGAGCTATTTTGGACATAAAAATTTCGCCCCGAACCTCAAGATCTACAGCTTCGCTTAATTTTAATGGTACTGATTTTATTGTTTTAACATTATGAGTTATATCTTCCCCCGTCGTACCATCTCCCCTAGTAGCTGCTTGAAAAAATTTACCCAATTTGTAGTGGATTGTAACCGCTAGTCCGTCGATTTTTAATTCGCACATATAAACTGGATTTTTAACAACTTCCCTCACCTTACGGTGAAAATCATCAATGTCTGCTTCATTAAAAGCGTTCCCTAAAGATAGCATCGGAATTTTATGAACAATTTTTTCGAATTGGTCTAATACTTTTCCACCTACCCTTTGGGTTGGAGAATCATCAGTGATTAACTCAGGATGTTTTTTCTCTAATTCCTTTAGTTCTTGCATTAAGCGGTCATATTCACGGTCACTTACAGATGGGTTGTCTAAAACATGGTATTCATAATTATACTTATCGATATATGCTTTTAATTCATTAATTCTTTTTTCAATTTCCATAGCTTCAGCTCCTAGTTAAGATATTATTATTATAGCCCACAACAGCGTGATTTTCCAGACTTTCTATTTTTTTAATTTCACAACCTGATAATAATTCTTGGTTGATGCTTCACTTAGATAATTATCGAGGAAATATAAGTATTGTTGATAACTATAATTACTAAGTGCATAATGAACTGCCTTTTTAGCTTTTAACTGATAAGATAAATTTTCAAAATCTGTTTTTGTCGAAACAAATAAAATCCCAAAAATAACCGCGATAATACTTATTATTGAGTACTTAATTAACTCCGACGAAAAATCGATTTTCCTTAGTCCCAAAATAACTACATAAAAGGAAAACAATATAAACCGTGTTTGTTTTAAATATTTGTAGATAGTCCAAATATTATTTTCATATAGTTCTTTATAGGTTGAAGATAACTTGAAATGATTCGTATTTTCATATAAGAATAATACATCATGGATGTATATTAACAGGTTCATATCCATAATTAATGACTTCATTTTTTGGTTACTCATTTTTGCCCTCCTTTTGGCGTTTTTTGTAGAAAAAATAAATGTCTTGGTAATTATTAATTATATTTGTTTTCATTTGTCGTAGTCTGTCGAAATTTGACATAAAAGTGAAAAAGATTAAAATTTTTTTTAAAATTCTCTAAAATATATGATTTAACTGAATATAAAACAACTTTAATTATAAAAATTTATATGTTATAATACGTTTAGATTGTAAAGGAGGAAAAATATGGAGATTATTAAATACAATTTGGATAGCTTATATTCTGGTTTTGAAAGTGAAGCATTTCAAAATGACTTACAAAAATTCGCTGCTGATTTAAAACTTTATGATAAATATGTTACCGAAAATTGTCAAAGTTACGAAGATTTTGAACAAAAACTACGTAAATTACTTAGTTTTTCGGAAAAATTACAGCTTCTTGTTGGACGGCTATTTCCTTTTATTTCATTAACACGTAGTGCTGATACAACCAATGAAGCGGCTAATAAATATTTGGCAAAAATACAAATGATGTTAGCAGAAGCAACTTTAACCCTTACTAAAGCTTCTAAGTATATCGGGAAGTATGAGTATTTAGCAGAACTAATGGATCAGCCAGAATTTAGTGATTATCAATATTATTTATCTGAAATCAAAAAAGATACAAAACATTTATTAAGTGATGAACAAGAAGCAATAATAAGCCAAATGAAACAAACTGGTTCTACTGCTTGGACTCATTTGCAATCGCTCCTGACTTCAAAATTAGAAGTAGAAGTAAAATTAAAAACGGAAACAAAACGGATTACAGTATCTGAAGTAGGTGCGTTACTTAGAAACTCCGACCAAGAAGTACGAAGAGCTGCTTTTAATGGATTATTAAAAGCTTATGAAAAAATTGATGATAGCGTAGCTATGAGTTTATCAAGTATTAAAGGCGAAGTTAACTATGTATCAAAATTAAGAGGCTATCAGTCTGCGCTCGAAGAATCGCTTGATGTATCGCGAACTAAAAAAGAAACATTAAATGCGATGATTACCGCAATGTATGAATACTTGCCCGATTTTCATAAATATCTAAAACGGAAAGCTAAATTATTAGGCCATAAAAATGGCTTACCATTATATGATCTATTAGCACCTTTAGGAAAAGTTAAAAAAACATTTACCTATGAAGAAGCAAAAGCTTTTATTTTTAAAAATTATCGCAGCTTTAGTGCTAAACTTGCAAAACTCGCACAAAAAGCATTTGACAATAATTGGATTGATCTTTACCCTCGTAAAGGAAAAGTTGGAGGCGCATTCTGTTCTAATATTGGTGCCATTAAAGAAAGTCGTGTGCTAACCAATTTTAACGGTAACTTAGGTGATGTCGTGACTTTAGCACATGAATTAGGGCATGCCTACCATGGTGAATGTATTTTTGAAAATAACGTTTTAAATCAAAATTACCCGATGCCACTTGCCGAAACAGCATCAACATTTTGTGAAACAATTGTCATGAATGCGGTAATAGAAGCAAGTAACGATGAAGAAAAACTTCCACTGATCGAAAATGAATTACAGGATCATACCGCTATTATCTGTGATATTTTATCAAGGTATATCTTTGAAAAAACAGTTTTTGAAAAAAGACTTGAACATCCATTAACTTCAAATGATTTTCAACAAATAATGCGTGAGGCTGTTAAAGAAGCTTATGGTGATGGTTTAGATCATGATTATATTAACCCTTATGCATGGCTAAATAAACCTCATTACTATAGTGCTTACCTTTCATTTTATAATTGGCCTTATGCTTTTGGATTATTGTTTGCTAAAGGTCTTTATGCCCAATATTTAAAAGATAAGGATCAATTTATTGCTAACTATGATGAATTACTTAAAGCAACTGGAAAAATGTGTGTTGAGGATGTCGCCAAACAAGCTAATATTGATGTAACGGATGTGAATTTTTGGAGAAGTTCATTAGATATTATTAAACAAAATATTGCGTTATTCTTAAAACTGACTGATTAACTACCAAAAAAGCTGATACTATTATATCAGCTTTTTCTCATATTATCATAGATAAATGCTTTTAAATAACTTTGTTTTAATTCAGCAATCACAGTTTTACTAATATCAAAAGTATCAGCAGTTACTAATCCAGCTTTTAACAAATTAATACTTTTAGCATATGTTGCTAAATCAATTGTCGAATTATCTAATTTAAAAACATCAGTATAATCATTTAGGGCATAGATCCCACTATAAGTGGGGTCATAAATAGAAAATTCAATTTTGGCATTGTTTAACTTTGAATATTGACGATAAAATAACGGAAAAAGCCCTAATGGCCAATCATGGATATTTATAATATCAACTTCTAACTGTTCGATAACTTTTAGGGCCTTTTTCATATAAAAAGCGATCCGCTTATGGTCATCAGCATACCCTAATAGTTTGGGCCGTTCAAAATCAGGACTGGCAAGAAAATAATAATCATTTAGCTTATATGTTGTTTTATAAATATCTTCAGCTACTTTTTCTAAAATCGTATCAGTTATATTAAATTTAGGTAAGATAATCGTGTTTTTTACCCGCTTACTTTTAGTTAGTTTAGCGCTTACTTTATCACCGATTTTATCATTAATAAACGGCTGACACTCTAAGGTCAAATAGACGATACTTTGTAAAGCCTTATCGCGCACAGGAAAAGGAGTTTTATCCAGTTTGTCAATAACTTTACCTGGAACTAAAGATAAATGATTTTTAAGATGATTAAAACCTAACTCATGTAATCTTTTTACCACGTCTTTACTCTTAATATTGCGTTTTCTAGCATATTCATATATTTTCACATAATCACCTAATTAAAGCGGAACTGGGCAGTTTTACTTTCTATAGCGATACCAATAGCAGAATATTCTTGCGCTGGTATCTTTTTATTTAAATATAAGGACTCGGTGAAAAGCTTACCAAAATTATAATATAATGCTTTGGTAAACAAATTAACAACACATTTTATCTTATTAGTATTTAATGACAACACAATCTCAGTATCCTGATTACAGGTAAACTTATAAAAACTTTCAATAGCTTTTTTTGGATTAAGAACAAAATTATTTACCGTAAGCTGATGTTGTAAAATATCTGTCTTAATATTGCCTGATAAATTGAAATAAATTATCTGCCCTAATTCAAGCTTCATATTGTTGTCATATTCGATAATTACGAAATTATCAATTAAGGTATAGATAACACTTATATAAGCACCTAGGTCTCGATAAGTAAAAACGAGACTATTTTCTAAAACTTGACATTTAAAATAATAATTTAACAAATCGGGTTTTCCTTGCTCGATTTCTTTCATATCAATTAAAGAGCCGAGGTAATATGGATTTGTCTTATATAATTTATAATCATAATAACGTAAGGTAATATTTTCTAACTTATTATCTTTATTGGGTACAATAATTTTGGTTAGCGCCGCGCCTAAATTAAGCACACTAATTTGATAGCCTCCATTTTTTATTGTATATTCGTTGACGGGTCGATTTTCCACATTAAAAATATACCTTACTTCTAGCATCAGAATCACCTCATAAAAGCTTCAATATCTGCAACACTCTTGATAATAGCTTTTGATAAGTTTTCATGTCCATTTTCTGTTACCAGTACATCATCTTCAATTCTGATTCCTATTTCCTCTTCAGCAATATATAATCCTGGTTCAACTGTTAATACCATTCCCGGAACAAATTTTCGCTCTAAAAATTCTCGTCTTCCTACATCATGAACATCAAGACCTAAGAAATGTCCAACACCATGATAATAATATTTGTCCACTGCTTTTTTATCAGTAATTAAGCCAAGCTTGATACATTCTTCTGCTAGTAAATCCTTAGCTGTATCTAAAAAGTCTTTATAAATGACACCTGGTTTAATAAATTCGATCATTGCCTCATTAACCCTTAACACACTTTCATAAACTTCCTTTTGTCGAGGGGTAAATTTCCCATTTATTGGTATCGTTCTTGTGATATCGGAGCAATAATAATTATACTCAGCACCTAAATCAAATAGAACTAATTTTCCATCCTCTAAAACTTGATTATTTTCTTCATAATGCAAGATTGTTGCATTTTTCCCACTAGCCATAATCGTTTTAAATGATCTACTGTTAGCTAAGTTATATTTGATTTCAAAGTCATAATAAGCTTCAAGTTGTTTTTCATAAATTCCACCACGACTATTTTTCATGATCGCTTCAATACCAGTTTTTGTAATCGCAATTGCTTTTTTCAAATATTCAACTTCTTGCTTTTCTTTAATCGTTCTTAAATCAAAAATGATATTGCTTGCACTTAATAGGCGTAAATGAGGATAATTATCTCTCACCTCTTTAGCAAATGCTAATCCTGGTTGATATGAGTCTTTAATATATTCTGTATCTAAATAGATATTTTCAAAATAATGAGCACCTAATACGGAACTAAAAAATGCATTAAAACTATCTACATAACTGATATTTTCAATCCCTGATATCTTTTTAGCTTCATCAGTTCTAAGCCTAATCCCAATCCATTTTTCAATATCAGGGTTAGGTTCTGTGATAAATAGATGTTCTCTTACTTTGCCATCATATTTAAATAATAAAAGAATAAATTCCTCACGGTCGATACCCGTTAAATAATAAAAATTACGGTTAGGGGTAAATTCATAACTCTGGTCAGCACTGCGATGTGCTGCTTTACCAGCAAATAACACTAATAGCGAGTTTTCCTCGAGTTGTGATAATAATTTTTTACGGTTGTTTGTAACTAATGTTTTCATATTTCCTCCTTAACTTAACGTATTAATACGTTGCATAATGTATGCTTTTAGCTGATTAATTTTATTGCTGCTATCTTCGTGATTTTTACCAACAACACCAAGATAAATTTTCAATTTGGGTTCCGTTCCCGATGGTCGTAACACAATCCACGAATCATCATCTAAAATAAACTTTAGCACATTGGTTTTAGGTAAAGTTTTACTTTCTAAATAATCTTCAACTTTAGTAACATATCTTTCACCGATAACTTTAGGATGTTTATTTCGAAAATCATTAATTATATAAACAATTTTTTCTTGACCTGTTTTACCAGATAAAACGATATTAATTAATGTATCCGCATAATAACCATAGGTTTCAGATAATTCTTTTAAAATATCAACTAAAGTTTTATTTTGTGCTTTATAATAAGCTGCTGCTTCACAACAGATTAACAAGGACTGAAAAGAATCTTTATCACGGACAAAGGGGGCAATTAAATAACCATATGATTCTTCATAGCCAAAAACAAAGGTTTTTTTATCAGCAATTTCTTCCGCCTTTTCACCAATAAACTTAAAACCTGTTAAAGTTGACTCTACTTCTAAGCCGTAAGCTTTCGCGATCTTAGCACCAAGATTAGAGGTGACAATCGTATTATAAACAATTCCATCTTTAGGTAATAACCCCAGTTTTTTTCGTTCCGATAATAGATAAGATAAGATAATTGCACCTGTTTGATTACCATTTAATAATAGATAATCATCATTATTCTTGATGGCAATTCCTAAACGGTCAGCATCTGGATCAGTTGCGATTAAAATATCAGCACATTTCCTTTTACCTAGCTCAATTGCTAGCGTAAATGCTTCACTATTTTCGGGATTAGGGCTCTTTACTGTATTAAAGTCTGGAGCGGTGGTACACTGACTTTCTACAAGATGAAGATTTGTGTAACCACATTCCTTTAGTAATCTCGGAGCAAGTTCCCTAGCAGTTCCATGTAAAGGTGTAAAAACAATGCTTAAATTGTGCTTATCAATGTGAGGATTAATTTGTATTGTTTTAACTTGATTAATATAAGCAAGATCAATTTCTTTACCAATTGTTTTAATTAAGCCTTGTTTTTTAAGTTCCTTTTCCGAGGCTATTTTAATTGAAAAAACATCCTCTATCTCATTAACATATTTTATTACTTCATCAGCTAAATTAGGTACTAATTGACAACCATTATGGTCATAAACTTTATAACCATTATATTGAGGTGGATTGTGACTAGCAGTTATGACAATTCCTCCGCAAGCTTTTAAATATCTAACCGCAAACGACAATTCTGGGGTTGGACGTAGACTATCAAAAAGATAAGCCTTTATCCCTTGTGTTGCCAAAACTTTGGCACTTTCTAATGCAAAGGTTTTAGAATAATAGCGGTTATCATAAGCTATGACAACTCCCTTTTCCTTAATATTTTGATAATTTTTAAGTAAATAACGACTAAAACCCAAATTAGCTTTTCTAATTGTATATATGTTAATCCGGTTTGTTCCAGGACCGATTATTCCTCTCATTCCCCCTGTACCAAATTCAAGGTCTTTATAAAAAGCATCTTCAAGATTTTCTTTAGTTAGATTATCTAACTCTGTTTTCAAATATGCTTCTAAACCCTGAAAATTAGTCCAATTATTTAATTTTTCTTGCCAATTCATATCTTACCTCCGACATATATTACCTTAATAGTATACCATATCTTGGTAATATTTAAAAAGTGATCTAAGATAAAATTATCATAAACCACTTTTTACTTTTATTTAGTTTTTTCAATAAAATCTACTATATCTTTTACCGTTTTAATATCCATTAAAATTTCATCAGCAACTTCAACATCAAATGCATCCTCAACTGCCATGATAATTTCAACTGCATCTAGTGAATCAGCCCCAAAGTCATCTTGAAGATTAGACTCTAATTTCACTCTTGCTTTATCCAAACTTAATTTTTCTGCTACGATTGCTTGTACTTGCTCAAAAATCATCTCAATTCCTCCATTATTATGATTTATTATTATTATAAACTAATTTTTAAAATATGCAAATATTTTTACCCATTATTTTATAAATCAAGCCCTGAATTATCAACATATTTTGATAAAATAACAAAATAACCCAAAGAAAGCGACTAATCTTTTGTTAATACGAGGTGAATAACAATATATCTTCCCCCGCGAAGAACTCTTAAACTAATCTCTTCACCAAATTGACTCATTTCAATCTGAAATCGTAGCTTGTCAACATTTTTAATTTCAACACTATTAAACTTTGTGATTATATCACCGACTTTAAGGTCGCTTCTTCCCGCATTAGAATTTGGGGTAATTTCCGCAACATACACGCCAGTTTTCACACCCAGCGGTATCGGAATAATTTCACCTTCAACAATTCCTGATTCAATCATGTTATTAAACTGAAGAATCTCTGCTACATCTCTAACTGAAACACCTAAAGTAGGTCTAGTAATTTTACCATGTTCTTCTAACTCTTCAACAATTTCGATTACGGTGTTTATGGGAATCGCAAATCCAATCCCAGTAACGGTATCAGAAACGATTTTCATATTATTAATTCCAATCACATTACCAGCAATATCAAATAATGCTCCACCACTATTACCAGGACTAATTGCGGCATCATGTTGAATTAATGAAGCAATCCAATCCGGTGTTCCATTAGACTCATAATCAACTTCGACCGCTCGTGATAAACCAGAGATATGTCCTACTGTAACTGAACCGTAATAATCATAGCCCAAGGGATTACCTACCGCAATCGCATACTGACCTTTTTCTAATTTACTTGAATCTCCCAATTTAGCTACAGGTAAAGCTAGTGTGGTTTGAAAAGTAATTACGGCCAAATCCGTATTAGCGTCTTTACCAATTAAAGTGGCATCAAGCACTGTTTTATCCTCTAAAACAACACCTATTGCATCAGCATCCCTAATAACATGTTCATTAGTTATCATATAATATAAGTCTTTATCCTGATCTTTTTTATAAATAACACCTGAACCCGTAGCCTTTTGTAAGAGTATACCATACTCTTCTTTATAGTTTGATACGCCTAAAACACTTCCGCCATATGTTTTTATTAAGCTAATAATCTTTTGTTCCATTTCTGAAATTTGACTAAAGTATTCATCGTGAAAATCTTCTCTGATTTCATTTAAGATTTGTGTTTTAATATTTTCTAAATCAGCTTCACTTAATTGAGCGTATTCTTTTTCTGTTGTTTGAAAAGGATTAACACAACCTACTAAAACTAATGCCATTAAAATTAGCAGTATTGTCTTTTTCACATAAACACCTCCTAAAATTCTAGTTGCTCTTAATTAAAGTTAATGATATTTTAAGCTCAGAACCTTTTCGATTTATTAGTAATTCTACCACATCACCAATATAAGCAATTTCAATTTCATGACGTAAATCGGTAAAATTATTTATTTTTACATCGTTAAACCGTAAAATAATATCTCCTGCACGTAAATCGCTACTAGCAGCACTTGAATTAGGAACGATTTGATTAACATAAACCCCATAACTAATTCCATTAGGTATCTCTATTAGTTCACCCTCGATAAGACCTGCATTAATCATGTTGTTCTGTTCGATTATCGTAGTTACTTCATTACCAATAATACCAAGAGAAGGCCTTTCTATCTCACCATCTGCTTCTAGCCTTTTAACAATATCTTTTACGGTATTTATCGGAATCGCAAATCCAATACCACTGGAATACTCTTCGATGATCTTCATATTATTAATCCCAATTAATTTTCCTGAGATATCAAATAAGGCACCACCACTATTACCAGGACTTAATGCAGCATCATGCTGAATTAATGTTGCTACCCAATCAATCACATTATCTCCGTCATAATCGATAGAAATAGCCCTCGACACACCAGAAAGGTTACCAACGGTAACAGTTCCATAATAATCCAGTCCAAGAGGATTACCCATCGCAATCACAAACTGACCTTTTTTAAGGTTATCAGAATTACCAAATTCAACTAAGGGAATGTTTTTGTCTGATTTAAAAGTTAGTACTGCCAAATCAGTTCGAGCATCTTTTCCAACTAATTTGGCTTCAACAGAACTTAAATCCTCAAATACAACCTCAATTTTATCAGCATCAAGAATGACATGTTGATTCGTGACCAAATAATATTCACTATTTACTTTCTTATATACAACACCAGAGCCGCTCGAACTTTCAATATATAAACCATTCTCCAATGTTAATTTACTAATACCTAAAACCGAAGCTTCATTCTCACTAACAAGTTCGATAATATTTTGTTCGATTTCAAATATACGCTCATCTGTAGTAGGGTAAAAACGATGACATCCAGACAAAATAAGTAGCAAGAAAAATCCTAACAGTATTTTCTTCATAGATACCTCCTCATATACAATATTGATTATATCACTTTTTATAAAAATTAGTCAATTTTCCCAAAAAAATAAGGATTATTAATCCCTATTTACTAAACATTCACTAATTGTTTTATCAAATCTTAAGCCTTTATAAACTGGTTGGCGCAGAAGTCCTGCAGGTGTACGCATCATATATTTAACGGTACATACTAAAGCTAATTTCATCCATTTAATACTATTATCATCGCTTTCTTTAAATGGATTTCGACAGGGATGTAAATGAGCATATTCGATAATTATTTTCGCCTCATTTTGCGGAATCCCTAAAGCGACATGGCCTTGATAAACAAGTTCATTAGCTAAATATGCTCCCAGAACTAAACTTTTTATCCTCCCGCTCCCACTATATCCACAGATGATAAAATCATTATCTGTCATTTTTTTAAACTTAATCCAGTCTTTACTACGTTTACCATAATAGTAAAAACTAGTGTTTTTCTTTGCTACTACTCCTTCGAGATTTTTACTAGCGACAAGTTGATAAAAATCAATTCCCTTCTCTTCTATATAACGGGAGATAGCTATGCTGTTATTTTCTTTTACGGTATCATTTAAAATGCTCTTTCGTTTCATAAGCGGTAAGTTAATTAATTCACTTTGGTTACGATAAAGAATATCATATGCGACAAAATTAACTGGCCTTGCCAATTTTATTTTAAAACGATCCGTCATAAGGCTCCTTCTTTGAATTTCAAAGAAATTAGGAATCCCATTTTCGGTTACAATTAACTCACCATCTAAAATGCAGCGACAATTTACTTGCTGATTTACTCCTTTTAACTCTGGATAAGTTTCCGTTACATCTTTATTCCGTTTATTACGGAGTTCTGTCTTTTTTCCTAAATAAGCTAAACAACGGATACCATCTAGCTTTAATTCAAAGAGATAATTTGGTGAATTAAATGGACTTCCTTCAACTAAAAGCATTGGACTTGCCTTACGGGCATCAAAAACATCGAAGTTCATAGCGGAGGGTTGACTCGTAAACTTTCTTGTAATGCATCCATAAGATTAATAATATTATGCTCCGGAGCTTCCTCTGGAATCGATATTTCCTCACCAAGAATTTTTTGTTCAATTGCCTTTTTTAATTTCTCCTGGTACTCATCATAATATTTTTCAGGCAGGAATGGCTTTGATAAATTCATAATTAACTGTTTTGCTAAATCAACTTCTTCTTGTTTTAAATCATATTTTACCTGTGGCACCTCTACAGCTTTAATCTCATCGATGAAATACATGGTATTAAGTAACAACTTATCACTTGCAACTCTTAGGGCTACTAAATTTTCTTTCGTTCCAAAGACGACTTTTGCGATCCCCACCTTATTTGTATCAGCTAATGCTTGCTTTAACAAAGCAAAAGCTTTTTCACCACCAGTGGGCACGATATTATATGTTTTTTCATAAAAGACAGGATCAATTTCTACTAAATCAACAAATTGAGTAATATTAATACTTTTATCTTTCGGTGTTTTAATTTTCTCAAAATCATCGTTTGTAAATACAACATATTTATTTTTATCATAATTATACCCTTTTACAATCTCATCGTTCTTAACCTCCACCTCACAAAATTCACACATTTTTTTATAACGAATTCGATTTAAACAGGGTTTATGAAGCTGATTAAAACTGATATTACTTGCTTTTGTGGCAATATATAAGTTCACAGGAATATATATTAACCCAAAAGCAATTGAACCTTTCCAACTAACAGCCAAGTTCATCACCTCAGCTATATTTTTTGTTAAATCGATATTAATATCACAATTTTGGTTGTTAAATATTTACATCACTTTTTTTAGTGTTTTTCCGATCATTATTATTTATTACCTTTTTATAATATAGTCCTTTGATCTCTTCAAGATAATTTGTTTTTAATAGTTCTTTTAATGATTTTCCTAAGACCTTTTTATTCATGCTTTCACTCTTTCTTTTATACTCCTTATATAATATACCTTCTTAATTGGTATTTTTCCGTCCTATTTGTAAAAAAGCTTAAAAAAAAGAAAATCCTTTAAAATCAAGGATTTTCTTTAAAAGATATTGTATTTGTTCAAATATAGGATAACCAAAGCTTTAATATTATATGCAGATTACTTAATTTCAATTGTATATTTCGTTCTAAATTTATCATTAGGATAAACAGATTGGATATATGGCTTATCACTTATTTCTTGAGGTATACCAACATAATCGCTCATCCCATGTAATGGTTCAATAGAAATAAAAGGACAATTAGCTTTATTTCTGGAAGTCCATAATGCTAATAATGGAAAATCATAACATGTAATAATAACTTCTTCATCATTGATGTTATTTTTTAATGAAAGTTTATTTATGTCCTCAAAGATTAAAGTATCATCATCAAAAAGTGAATACTTTAAATCTAGTTTATTTTGATTTTCAAGAATAAGTTTCTCTTTTCGGCTAATAAGATTTACTTCTGTATCAACTACCTTAGCTCTTAGTGTCTTATTTTCATGAAACTCAAGATAATAGTCTTCAATACCATTAGCAGTTAGATTAGTATTAAAGGCTGGATGAGCTCCTATTGAGCAATATAATAAACCTTCTGATTTATTATATACTTTAAACTTGATTGTTAGTTTATTGCCTGCTAAGCGATAAGAAACAGTTAATTTAAAGTCATACGGATATATTAGCATTGTTTTCTCATTGGCTTTTAGCATATATTTTACATAAGAATTGCTTTTTTCAATAATTTCAAAATCAAGATCACGAGCAAAACCATGATTTGGTAAATGATAATCTCTGCCTTTAACATAATAAGTATTATGAGCTAACTTTCCGACAATCGGAAAGAGAATCGGACTTTTACGTCCCCAATAGGCTTTATCACCTTGCCATAAATATTCTTTGTCATTTTTCTTATGATAGATATTTTGTAATTCAGCACCATGTTTTGATATGACGACTTTCAAAACATCATTTTCTAATGTATGCATGGTTATAACCTCCCTATAATGTATATATTTAAAAACATTTTCATGTTTTTAATCAAAAATAAAGTCTTTACCCTTTAATACTTCAACAGTTGATAATCCATGATAATTTTGTTGCCTTAAGGCTTCATAGACCATAATCGCAACACAGTTAGCTAAATTTAAAGAGCGCATATTATCAACCATCGGTAAACGATAACATGTAGCTAAATATTTTTGTAAAATTACTTTGGGAATACCTGTTGATTCTTTACCGAAAATTAAATAAATATCTTGCTTGATATTACTAAAATCATGGCTACTAGGTGGTTTTTTCCCATACCTAGTTAAAAAAACATATTCACCTTGATTTTTTTCAATAAATTCTTCCCAATCCAAATATAATTTATATTCAGCCTCTTCAAAGTGATTTGCTGATGAACGTTTAACAAACTTATTATCAATCCGAAAACCTAGGGGTTCAATGAGATGTAATTTTGCCTTAGTTGCAGCACAAGTCCGCATAATATTCCCAGTATTTTGCGGGATTTCTGGATTATATAGTACTACATGAAGTGGCATCTTAATTACTCCTTTTTTAACTTGTTATTTGCATAATTAATCGCTTGTTGGAGATATTTATTAGCTTTAGGATGAGTTTTAGCTAAATCCTGCAAATCTGCTTTATCGAAACGGTTTGCTGATACTAAAATCGCGTTCCTTAATAACACATTTTTACCACGATAACTAGCAGCAAGCGTTTTATACTTTTCTTTAAAGTCTTTGTTACTTAAATTTTGTAGGTTTTTAACCTTAACAACCTCTAAACCACGAGGAATAAATTCATTCAAGACCAGAATATCGTCTCTATTATTATATACGCAAGCACTTTGACATAAATCACAGCCAAAAGTAAATTTAACAAACTTACCTAAAAAGGCTTCGGGAATTAATGCTTTAGATTGAGTTAAATAAGACATACAACGCCCTACATTAAGATATCTTGCTTCACTAATTGCACCTGTTGGACAAGCCTTGAGACACAGGTTACAACTTTGACATATATCTTCATACTTAGGTGTGTCATAATCAGAGAACTCCATATCGGTTAAGATTAATCCAATAAAGAAGAAGGAACCATATTGAGGATTTATCAATAAAGTGTTCTTACCATAATTGCCAAGACCTGCAAGATATGCAAGGTGTTTTTCCGGTAAGGGATGATTATCACTTAGAATAATTCCCGTTTTATTGTTTGATTCAAGAATCTCAAGCACAGCTTTTAATTTATCTTTTAACACGATATGATAATCAAGACCCCAAGAACTTCTTGATACGACATGGGATTTATTTTCGAGAGCTTGAGCCTTACTTACATATGGAAAGCTAACAACAATAATTGATTTAACTGCTTTATAAAGTAAGAACGGATTAATTCTTTTATCTATATTATTTTCCACAATTTGTAAATCATGATTAATTTTCTGATATTTTTGTAAACTTTGTCTTAATTCGGTAAAAATCCGTGCTTTTATGATCCCTACTTGACAAGGAAAGCTGTTTTCAATTGTTTTTTTAAATTCAGTACTTTTCATATCTTTCACCTAATTTAAGAAAAGTAAAAAAAACGACCAAAAAAAGGTCGATTAAACGTCAACATTAATAGAAAGGTTATATTTATCAAAAGCTTTATTATAACCTTTGCCATTTTTTAAAGCTTTACTGACACGAGTAATAGTAGTCGAGCTAATACCCGTTTTTGTTTCAATCTGATTAAAAGATAACCCCAATCTTAACATTTGAGCTACTCTTAACCTTTGGTAAATTGCCTCTAATTCTTTAACTGTACAAACATCTAACAACAAGTCTTTCATATCTTTATCTTTATCAAATGCGGTGAAAATTTTACTGATTGTTGTTAAATGTTTTTTAGTTATGCAGTCCATAGCAACTACCTCATTTCCATATGTTAATTTAATTATACACACTCCAAAATTATTTGTAAAGCGTTTCATTTATTTAAGATAAACTTTATATTATCAAAAAAAAGTTTTTTTCTTCCAAGCACATTATTAAAAGTATGACCGCAATTTTCATAAGTAAAAAGCTGACAATTTTGATATCGTTTCTGATAATTCTGACTCACACTTAAAGGAACTATATTATCTTCTAAGCCATGAAATATAGCAACTGGATTTTGAAAAATACTAATACCATTATGAAAGTCATAACTTTTTACATCTTCAATAAATAAAGGATTTAATTCAATGCCACCTAAATCATAATTTCCATTAGGTAGAGGGTGATAATCTTTTTCACGAGCGATAAGGGCTTCCTTAATCATTCCCGCTGGAGCCCATAAAATCAGTTTAGCGACATCAGCGTAATATGTTTTGGCAATTTGCGTCGCAATCACACCCCCCATGCTTAATCCCATCACAATTATCTCGCTTATATTAGGCAAACTTTTAGCATATTCAAAAATTGCTTTTGCATCACTGACCTCACGAGATAAAGTCATATAACTAAAATCTTGATCACTTTCTCCACTACCTAAAAAATCAAACCGTAAACTTGCGATATTATGTGTGGATAAGAAACGAGAGTACTGAACAAAGAGAAAGCGATTTTCAACTTTATGACCTGTAAAGCCATGATACATTATAACAAGTGGATACTTTTTAGCTTTTTTAGGTTTATGTAAATAGCCCCGTAAAACTCCTTCATTCGTAGTTAATTCCTGATGTATTTGCATAATTCCTCCTTATTCCTGATTATTATTCTGATAATAACGATACCAATGTTCAACAAAGCCATAGGCAAAAGGTCCTTCGTTATTTTTTATGAATTCTAATAAAACATTCATTTCCGAAGCAATAATATTTTCAATTTCTGCAGGGTATTTCATTTTCTTGCGGTGTTTCTCATATTCATCTTTATCTAAAATGCGATAATTAAAATTTGGATAGACCTTTACATCTAAATCATAGTCAATATACTTTATCGCCCCTTCTTCAATTAAATAAGGGGAACAGATATTACAATAATAGTAAATTCCATCCTTTCTCAACATACCTATAACATTAAACCAATGGTTTTTAAAGAAATAACAAATTGCAGGTTCTCTTGTAATCCAACTCCTACCATCTGCTTCCGTTACTAGAGTGCGATTATTAGCACCAATTAGATATTTATCAGTAATATCAATAATGACAGTTTCTTTCCAAGCCCGATGAACTTTACCATTATGTTTATAACTATGGATTTGAACAACATCACCAACCTTCAGATTTTCCATATAATCACTTCTTTCGTTTATTTCAATCATCTGTTATTATATAATTTTTTTGTAAAAATTAAAATAGCCTTGAAACAAAATCTTCATACTCAGCAATATTAAAACCGATATAAGCGCTTTTATCTGTTACTAAAAGCGGACGTTTTATTAACATGCCATCAGATGCTAAAATTTCATATGCGTTATTTAAATTTAAATCCTTAATCTTTTCCTTAATGTTTAGTTCGCGATATTTAATTCCACTTGTATTGAATAAGCGCTTTATTTCTTTACCGCTTTTTTGATGAATTAATTTTATTTCAGCACTAGTAAACTGATATGATTTAATATCAATCAATTCATAAACGATATTATGTTCATCTAAAAACTTTTGTGCTTTTTTACAAGTACTACATTTAGTATAACAATAAAATTTAATCATTTTTCACCTCATAAATTATCTTTATTCTTATTATAGCAAATTCTTGTAATAAATTGTAAAAAGATGCAGAAAATATCCTTGAACACTAATATTTAAGGAGGCCTATTTTATGCAAAGTACAACTTTAAAACAACCACCAAATGTTATTTCAAATAAAGATTTGAAATACATTGAAGATATGTTGGCATGGAACCTAACTGCCGCAAAAAGTGCCCGGGAATTTTCCAGTAAAGTATCTGACCAAGAAATTCAAACAGAAATGGATGCAACTTATCAAATGCATAAAGAGCATTATGAGCAATTGCTTAATTTCTTACAAAATCATAGTAAAATAAATTAGGAGGTTATTATGCAAAACCAATCACAAATGATTCAAAATCCCCAAACAGAAGTACCTAATACACCACAACTAAATGATCGTGATTACACGGATATGATGCTAAATACGTGTAAGAAAATGGTCGATTCTTATGCAATCGCATTAAATGAATGTTCAAATGATACGTATTATAATATGTTATTTAAGATTTTTCAAGAAACATCACAAAGTCAAAGAAGAATGTATAACTTAATGTTTAGAAAAGGTTGGTATTCAATTGAAGCTGAACCCCAACAAAAAATTATGCAAACACTTCAAAAAGAATCATCAAAAAAAGGGCAAATTCAATAAAAATGAAAAAGGACTATTAGTCCTTTTTTTGCTCTTCCCATAAAATAACGCGTTCCTTATTTAACAACATATTTGGGAAGTTAACCCGCGCCTCCGGAAACTTTTGATAAACATCTTTATTTAACCAATTTTTAACCTTTTCCCGGGATGTCTTTTTATCATTAACACAAGTGCTTTTAACGATTGGAAGATGATTCTTTAAAGCATCACTAATAATATCCTTTTCAGGACATAAAATCAGCGGTCTAATAAAGGTTATATTTTCTTTATCTAAATACATCTTCGGTTTAAAAGAAGCTAAATAACCATTATAAATCGCATTCATAAATAAGGTTTCGATACCATCATCAAGATGATGAGCCATTGCCACCTTATTACAAGCTAACTTTTTAGCTTCATTTATTAAGATACCTTTCTTGAATTTAGCACAAAGTGAACATTGTATTTTATTATTTTTATCTCGTTTCTCAGATAAAATATCATATACCTTTGTTGGTATAAGATGATATTCGATGTTTTTAGCTTTACAAAAATCATGGATACGAGTAAAATCCATATCAGGAAATCCCAGTTGTAATGTGATACCTACGATATCAAAATTAAAATTCAAAAAATTCCGTAAAAGACTTAAAGCATATAATAAAACCATGCTATCTTTTCCACCACTGACACCAATTGCGATTTTATCGCCGTTTTCAATTAAATTAAACAATTCATTCGCAGTTATTATTTTACCTAACACTCTTTGCATATAAATCACCTTATTGATTATATCGAAAAGAAAAGCTACTTACAATAAAAAA
>CALFRW010000190.1 GCA_937919135.1 uncultured Haloplasmataceae bacterium | reverse complement strand
TGAAAATGGCATTATACCAAGTATAGGCCATAGTTCTGCATCCATGGAAGAAGTCCTAAAGCATGTCGATTATGGATTAAAACAAATAACTCATTTTCATAATGGACAATCACCTCACCATCATCGTAATCCAGGTGTAGTAAGTGCTGGTTTATATAGTGATAAACTTACTACGGAACTCATTGTTGATGGAGTTCATCTTCATAAAGATGTGGTGAAGATGGTTAATAAGGTCAAAACTAGTAATAATATCATACTAGTTACTGATTCAATGCGGGCTAAAGGCTTAAAAAATGGTTTTTATTCCCTTGGAGGTTTAGATGTTGAAAAAACTGATCGTGAGGTTAGAACCCTTTACGGTTCACTTGCAGGTAGTATTCTAAAGATGTCAGATGCGGCTAAAAATTACTTAGGATTTACCGGTTGTTCATTAAAAGAAATTGTCTTGGTAACATCTTTAAATCAAGCAAAACACCTCCAACTTGATCATCAACTTGGTAGAGTTAAAGCGGGGTACATAGCAGACTTAGTTATCTTAGATAAGGAATATAATCTCGCAACCACAATCCTTGATGGGGTAATAGTTTACTCCGCAAAAAATTTGCATTAATTTGGTATCATGTAGGTTAACTACTTGGATATAAATTTATTAAGAGAAAGGTGGTAATTATGTCAGGACCAAATATATTATTAACTCGGATTGATAACCGACTGATCCATGGACAAGTGGCGACACAGTGGAGTTCATCAATTGGTGCTAATTTATTATTAGTAGCTAATGATAAAGTAGCACAAGATAAATTTAGGCAAGGTCTAATGGACATGGCAGCTCCTAGTTATGCCCAAACAAGATACTTTACCTTACAAAAAACCATTGAAGTTATTCACAAAGCTAGTCCAAGACAAAATATCTTTATCATCTGTGAAACACCTCAAGACGTATTAACCCTAGTTAAAGGTGGAGTACCAATTAAGAAAGTTAATATTGGTAATATGCATATGTCTGAAGGCAAACGCCAAGTTGCAAAAGTTGTAGCAGTTGACGATGAAGATGTGGCAGCATTTAAAGAACTTCAAGAATTAGGTATAGAATTAGAAATTCGCAAAGTACCAAGTGAGTCATCAGAAAAAACTTCAAAATTATTTAGTTGAAAATGGGAGGAAGTAAAAAATGGATGTAGGTATTATTCAAATACTTTTGATTGCAATTATTACATTTGTAGCGGCAATCGATCAATTTTCATTCCTTGAGTCATTATATCAACCAATCGTTATGGGACCAGTAGTAGGTTTAATATTAGGTGATGTTCAAACTGGTTTAATTATCGGTGGTTCATATCAATTAATGACAATAGGATCAATGCCTGTAGGAGGTGCACAACCACCAAATGCGGTTATTGGCGGGATTATGGCAACTGTATTCGGTATTACAATGAATATTTCAGAGCCACAAGCAGCACTAGCACTGGCAATACCATTTGCATTACTAGGTCAATATGCGGTAACAATCGTCTTTACAGTAACTTCAGGATTTATGGCTAAAGCAGACAAATTTGCTGAAGAAGCTGATACAAAAGGAATTGAAAAATTAAACTATCTTACTATGACTATTTTAGGTGTATTATTCGCCATAATCGTTGTTATTGGTTTAATTGCTGGTGAAGCAATCGGTGAAACTTTAACTGAAGTCTTACCTGAATGGGTATGGACTGGTTTAGGTGTTGCTGGTGGAATGATGCGTTATGTTGGATTTGCGGTATTAATGAAAGTTATGCTTTCAAAAGAATACTGGGGATTCTTCTTCGGTGGATTTGCACTTGCAAATATTATCGCTCCAATTCTAGCAGGACAAGCTTTAGCATTAATCGCTATTGTTGGATTTGCAATAGCTATTTATGATTATCAAAATAACGT
>CALFRW010000189.1 GCA_937919135.1 uncultured Haloplasmataceae bacterium | reverse complement strand
ATAATACCACAAGTATATAATATTATACCATTATTTTTTTATAATTAAGCAAATTATTTTAAATATTCACTAATATATTTTAATGAAATCTCAACTTTATCAATATTATTAGCACCTGCTTGAGCAAAGTCTGGTCTTCCGCCACCATTTCCACCACAAATCTCTGCCATTTTTTTAACTAGTTTTCCAGCATGAATTCCTTGTGCCACATAATCTTTAGTCACTCCTGCCATAAATATTACTTTATTATTCGTAATATTTGCTAGGACAACGATTACACTTTTTAGTTGTGCTTTAAAGTTGTCGATCATATTTCTTAATGCACTAATTTCAATATTATTAACGACAGCTTGTAGTACAGTATAGCCATTTATTTCTTGAGTATTCTTTATAAGTTCGTTTAGTTCATTATTAGCAATTTTTTGATTAAGGCTATCAATAGCTCTTGCTAGATTTTTATTTTCAGATACTAATTGCTCAGCTTTTATGATTACATCCTGAGGTGTAGTTTTTAATATTTGTGATATTCTATCGATTGAATCGATAAAGGATTGTGTGTACTCTATTGCTTTTTCACTGGTAACAGCTTCAATTCTTCTTATTCCTGCCCCAATACCAGTTTCAGAAATTATTTTAAAAATTCCTATTTCCGATGTGTTTTTAACATGACATCCTCCACATAGTTCAACACTAAAATTATCAATGCTTACTACTCTAACAATCTCACTATATTTTTCAGCAAATAAAGCGATAGCACCAAGTTCTATTGCTTTTTCAAGTGGCATTTCTTCATATTCAACATTTAAACTTTCTAATAATCTTAAATTAACAATTTTTTCGATTTCTGTTAATTGTTCCTTAGATAGAGCCTCAAAATGATTAAAATCAAAGCGCAATCTTTCTGATGAAACATAGGATCCAGATTGGTTGATATGATCACCTAACACAATTTTAAGCGCTTTATGTAATAGATGTGTTGCTGTATGATTACGAGTAATCAAATCTCTGGAAAAGCGATTAACCTTTAGCGTCATTTCATCACCAACATTAATTGTGCCTAAAAAAACAGTACAATTATGTAAATGTTGCTTATTAGGTGCCTTAATTACATTATTAACGATAATTCTCGCATTATCACTCAAGATAAAACCAGTGTCAGCAACCTGTCCACCTGATTCAGCATAAAATGGTGTTTTCGAAAATATTAATTGAATTTCATCACCTATTGATGCCTCTTTAACTAATTCATTATTTTTAATGATATATAGTACTTTACTTTTGACCTCTAACATTTCATAACCAACATATAAAGAATTGTCTTTAATGCTCATTAAGGCTTCATTTTGTGAAGTCATAGAATTTACATCTTCTCTTGCTTTTCTAGCTCGATTTCTTTGTAGTTCTAATTCGTGATTAAAACCAACTTCATCAACAGTAAAACCAGCCTCTTCTGCATACTCAAGTGTTAACTCGACTGGGAAACCATAAGTATCATATAATTTAAATGCCGTTTTACCGTCAATTTCTTTATCATCACTAGTTTTTATGACTCCTTGTAAAATATTTAACCCATCTATTAATGTTTCATGAAAACGTAATTCTTCTTTATTAATTATCTGTTGAATATATGCTTTCTTATGATTAATTTCAGGATAGTAATCAGACATTATGGTAACAACTACGGGAACTAAATCTGCCATAAAAGGCTTTTCTATTTCTAATAATCGTGCATATTTAATCGCTCTTCTAATTAGCCTTCTTATCACATAACCCCTACCTTCGTTTGCTGGTATTGCTCCATCAGCAATCGCAAAAGTACAAGCTCTAATATGATCAGCAATCACTCTAAAAGCAGAATCTGTAGCACGAGCAGCGGTATATTTTTGTCCTGATATTTTTTCAATTTCCTGAATCAATGGTAAAAATATATCCGTTTCAAAATTAGTTAACGTATTTTGAATTACTGAAGCCATTCTTTCTAGTCCCATGCCTGTATCAATATTCTTACTAGGTAATTCTGGATATTTTTCACGGCTAAGACCATCCTTAGCATTATATTGTGAAAAGACAAGGTTCCAAATTTCTAAATATCTTTCATTTTCTCCCCCAGGATAAAGTTCAGTTTTAGGTGTATCAAAGTTATATTTTTCGCCACGGTCATAAAATATTTCTGTGTTAGGTCCTGAAGGACCTTCACCAATTTCCCAAAAATTAGCTTCAAGTTTTACGATATGAGTTGAGTCCATTCCTACACTAACCCATAAATCGTATGCTTCTTGATCACTGGGATAAACAGTTGCATAAAGACGACTCTTTTCAAATCCGAAATAGTCTTGACTAGTGAGCAGTTCCCAAGCATACTTAATTGCTTCCTTTTTAAAATAATCACCAATCGAAAAATTACCCAACATTTCAAAAAAGGTATGATGGCGTGCTGTTTTTCCAACATTTTCAATATCATTAGTACGAATTGATTTTTGCGAGCTAACAATCCGTGGATTATCGGGAATTAATCTACCATCAAAATACTTTTTTAATGTAGCTACACCTGAATTAATCCATAATAAACTTGGGTCATCGACTGGAACTAAAGATTGGCTCGGATAAATTTGATGCTTTTTTGACTCAAAAAATGATAAAAACATCTTTCTAATTTCTGATGTGCTCATGTTTTTCATGATTATTCCTCCTTATAAATAAAAAAGCCCCTGCAAAAGCAAGGGACGTATTAACGCGGTACCACCCTAGTTCTGAAAAGATTTCAGCACTTAATGAGGATAACGGACTCTTCCGATAGTTTTTAACTATACTCCTGAGTAGCTTCAATTATCATAGGATAAAATTTCTTACAGCCAAGGAAATTTCTCTCTTAAAACATCTGATAACTTACTAGTCTCAATCAACGATTAATATATTTTATATTATATACGATTATCATCCCCATTTCAAGAAACTTTATTTAATTTTTTGTTTTTATTTTGACAACTTTTTAAGCGGAAATAAATCCGAATATATTTAATGATTAACAAAAATATCGCCAGTAATGGAATCGCGAATACCATCCCTAAAAAACCAAAATATCGGCCAAAAATAATAAACGCTAATAAAATTAGTAAAGGATGAGAATCAATTGATTTGCTTTGAATATACGGAGTTACAATATTTGATTCAATAAGTTGAACGATTACTATAACAACTAGCGATAATAATGCTAGTTCAAAAGATTTTGTTAATGCGAAAAAGATCGCAGGTATTCCACCAATATAGTTTCCAATTATCGGAATTGCATTAGTATAACCAACAATAAACCCAAAAAGTAAGGGATAATCTAGACCAACAAAATAAAAACCTAATCCTGCAGCCATCGCCATTAAATTCATAACGAGAATTAACCCACGAAAATAGGCCCCGACTCCCTCATCAGCTTCTCTTAAAAAGTAATAGATAAACTTCAACTTATGTTTTAGTAAATAGCTTTTTAATTTATCTTTAATATTATTATAATCATATAAGAAATAATATGAAATTATTGGGG
Organism: uncultured Haloplasmataceae bacterium; assembly: GCA_937919135.1. Taxonomy (GTDB): domain Bacteria; phylum Bacillota_I; class Bacilli_A; order Haloplasmatales; family Haloplasmataceae; genus CALFRW01. The sequence continues at coordinate 56,793 of CALFRW010000189.1, read as the reverse complement.
TTAAGACAAGGAGATTAAATGAAGCTAAAATGTTCGCTAGATTACTGGAATTAAAGCGAATTCTAAAAACATATTTAAAGATCCAATTGCCGACGTCATCAAGCCCAAAACGATATTTTTCGGGAATAAAATCTAAATTATACCATAGATTATCAAAAAATGATGAAAGTGACTGATAAATTTGTGGTATTTGTCTTTCAAAATCAATAAACTGTGAAGTTACAATCGGGATTAAACTAGCAATTACATAAACCATAATGATAATAAATATTAAAAAAACAAGAAATACTGCAAGCATTCTATTAATTCCTTGTTCTTCAATTCTATCAACTAAGGTATGTAATAAAAATGCGACAAAAAAACCGATGATAAATGGGCTCAAAAGACCAATTACTTTCATGAAATACTGATATATAATTGGTACTGCAACATTCCCAGAAATAATAACTACAAAAAAGGTAAAAGTAATGAGTAATATATATAGAACTTTATTCTCATTGCTTTTGAACATTATATCACCCATTCTTCTTAGGATATATTCTATTATATGCGCTTATCTTTACTTATATAAATGAAACTGCACCAATCTAAGCGATTGGTGCAGTAAAAAACTAGAAGATCTCTCTAATTTTCCTTATAGCTTTCGAATTGTTTTTCATCATCCTTCGCATTTCTCTTGACAACTGTGTTTGGTGCTCTGTAACCTTTTGATAAGCTATTGTACCTACTATTCCTAACATTACATACGATAAAGCTCTCATTATTATCACCTCAAATAGAGAGACCTTGTGCAGTTTAGCACATTTTTAGTATTTGCGCTATCTTGTTAAAACATTTACTGTAAAAATTTCCATTTATTTTAAAAAATGGTACGGAGTAATATCCTTAACTTTTTGGTATTTAAACTTAAAATTATCAATCTTAATGTAAGCTTTTTCTGGTGTTTTTTGTAGAAATTCACCTAATGTAGTTTTTCTTTTTGTTTCTCTTGTATTTGACAAGGCTAATTTATAAGCTTCATAATCACCTAAAATTACTAATGCTTTTTTAGCACGCGTTACTGCAGTATATAATAGTTTTTTTCGTAACATAATAGAATAACTTTTCGATAAAATAAGGACAACAATATCAAACTCACTACCTTGTGATTTATGAATTGAGATACAATATGCAAGTTGTAAATCATCTAAATTATTCTCATCGTACTCCACTTCATTGTTATCAAAATCAACAATTAATTTCGTTTTATCTTCGCTAGTAAATATTTCCTTGATATAACCAATATCTCCATTCATAATATTTTTTTCAGGTCGATTGATAAGTTGAATAACCTTATCTCCAACCCGGAAAAGTTTATTATAATAACGCAGTTCAATTTTATCGCCATTATTAGGATTCAAACATGATTGGAGATGATTATTTATCTTATCGATACCTATCTGTCCTTTATACATTGGTGCCAGGATTTGAATTTGGTCCAAAGTAAAACTTTTTTCTAAAGCATTACTAACAATAAATTGTAAATTATCCAAAATTAATTCATCACGGCAAATAATAAAATTTCTATCCTCTTGTTTTTCTAATAAATCACTCGTTAAAATTTGTTCATTTATATCATGAGCGCAAGCAATAATAGTCGAATCTGCTTTTTGACGGTGGATTTTATCTAAATATACTGCTTTTATGATTTGTGAGTTGATTAGATCTTTTAATACTTCACCGGGACCTACAGAAGGCAATTGGTTTATATCACCGACAAAAATAATTTTAGTCGTTTTTTTTATTGCTTTTAACAAATGTGATAAAAGAATAACATCAATCATTGAAGCTTCATCAATTACAATTAATTTACATTGTAACAATTCATGTTCATTGTAGGTAAATTCACCATTTAATTGATACCCCAATAAACGATGAATTGTTTGTGCCTCATAACCAGTTGCGATACTAAGTCTTTTGGCTGCCCTTCCAGTTGGAGCAACTAAAGCAATTTGTGATAAAATATCTTTTTGAGAGCGATTTAACTCACAATAAGTTGTGATAATTCCTTTAACAACTGTCGTTTTTCCTGTTCCAGGACCACCTGTTATAATGACTATTTTATTTTGCATTGCTGTTTCAATAGCTTCAATCTGTTTAGCTGAGTATGTGATATGTTCTTTATTAGCTACGGTAGCAATAATGGTATTTACATCTTCAGCTAAGGTAGTTTCTGTTTCAATACTTAATAGATTTAAGATCTTTTCCGCAATTGTTTTTTCAGAGTTATATAGAATAGGGAGAAAATAGCGATTCTTTACATTAATAATCTTGTTTTTCGCAATTAAAGTTTCGATATTTGCTTTAATTGCTTCATAAGCAATATTAGGCTCTAAAAATTCACTGGATTTCTTAATTAATTCCTCATAAGTTAAATATGTAGAACCTTCGCTAAAACAATATTGTTCAAATAGATAATTAATTGCTGCTTGAATTCGAAATGGACTAAATACATCATAACCTAAGGAAAGAGCTAAACTATCAGCTCTTTTAAAACCGATACCATCAATATCATCAATTAAGCGGTAAGGATTTTCTTCAATTGTTGCGATTGTATTAGTTTTATACTTTTTAAAAATTCTCATCGCCAAATTGTTCCCAAAACCATGCTTAAGGAGAAATCTAATAATCTTTTCTGCTTCATAATGGATTATTAATCCATTATAAATTGTTTCTATTTTTATATCATTAAGTCCAGACACTTGATTTAATACCGCTTTATCTTTAATAATTTTATCAATTGCATTAGTACCTAAATGTGAAACAATATTTTTAGCAGTCTTTTTGCCAATACCTTTAAATAATGTACTCGATAAAAACAAAATTAAACTGGCTTCATCTTTTTTTATTTCGAGTTCATAACTTGAAACGGAAAACTGTTTGCCATAATTATTGTTTATAAAATCACCATCAAAATGATAAAACTCATTTTTAAGTAACTTGGGAAAATAACCAATAATGGTTATATCCCGATTATCAGCTGCTTGAATACTTGCCACATGATAGCTATTATTTTGATTATAAAAGATTTCTTTTTTATACCATCCCGAGATAATCATATCCCCCACCTGCTTTAATACTTCCGTTTTTCACCTTGATAATATGCACAATCAATAAAGCCACCTCCAAGACACACTTCACCATCATAAAATACAGCTGCTTGCCCTGGTGTAATAGCTCTAACTAAATTTTTAAACTTAACCTCTAATGTATTGTCATTAATCCACTTTATCGTCACATCGTTATCTTGTTGGCGATAACGAAATTTAGCGGTACAGTCTAATTTATCAGTAAATCTAACATTTGAGATCCAATTGACACTGCTTACAACACAAGAATCTGAATAAAGATCTGGATTTTCAAAACCTTGTCCTACATATAGAATATTATCAGTTAAATTTTTACCAACTACAAACCACGCATCACCCTTTCCCCCAATCCCAAGTCCTTTTCTTTGCCCAATCGTATAATACATTAAACCACTATGTTCACCAACTACTTCACCGGTAAAAGTCATCATTTTTCCTGGTTTTGCAGGCAAGTAATTTTGTAAAAAAGCTTTAAAATGACGTTCCCCGATAAAACAAATACCGGTAGAATCCTTCTTTTTTGCTGTTGCTAAAGCTAATTTATCAGCAATTTTTCGAACTTCTGCTTTAGTTAAATGACCAATTGGGAACAAAGATTTTTTTAGTTGATTTTGACTTAATTGACAAAGAAAATATGTTTGATCTTTCTCTTGATCAACACCCCTAAGCAACTTTATTTCATCATTAACCTTTGAAATCCTTGCATAATGCCCCATTGCGATATAGTCACAATCTAGTGTATTAGCATAATCTAAAAACGATTTGAATTTAATTTCCTTATTACATAAGATATCAGGATTAGGTGTACGTCCTTTTTTATATTCAGCTAAAAAATAAGCAAAAACCTGATCCCAATATTCTTTAATAAAATCAACACGATGAATTTTAATTCCTAATTTACCAGCAACCTTTACCGCATCTTGAAAATCAACCTCTTGCGGGCAAATTGGATCAAGTACAGTAGGATTTCCTAATATATCATTATTAACTGCTGAATCCCAGTTACGCATAAATACAGCTTCAACATCATAACCTTGTTCTAATAATAAATACGCTGCAACTGATGAATCAACACCACCACTTAAACCTAAAACAACTTTTTTTGTCATAAAACATCACCTATTATAGTTTTTATCTTAATAATTATAACATACAAAACAAAATACTTTGATTGAATTACATAAAAAAAGTACTGAAACAGTACTTTTTTTTCAAGTTACTAATATTTAATATCACTAGGCATCCGCCAATCGGTTCTTGGAGATAAAGATATACTTAATATTTTTGGACCATCTGGCACAGCTGAGCGTTTAAATTGTTGTGAGAAAAACCGTTTAAAAAATTTTGTGATATAATTTTGACGTTCAGTTTCACTTAATTCTTTAAATGCATATGACATTAGGTAATTAATTCTTCGGTTATCATCACCACAAACTAAAAAGCGGTATAAAATAAAATCATTTACTTCATATTTTCCAATTACAGCTTCCGTTTCTTGATTTTTACTCGATAATTCAGGTGATATCGGTGTATGTAGAATATCATCTAAAGTTGCGACTAACAACTTATTATCGGTAAACTCAAATTTAATAAAGCACTGAACCATGAATTTAACTAATGTTTTTGGTAGGCCACTATTAATATTATAATTTGACATTTGATCACCATTAAACGTACACCAACCAAGCGCTAGTTCTGACATATCTCCAGTTCCTAAAACAAAACCATTTAACTGATTTGCTTTATTGAATAAAATACTAGTTCTTAATCTTGCTTGGGTATTTTCATATGTTACATCTTTATTATTAGGATTATGGTTTATTAAAGTCAAATGTTCTAAAGTGGCTTTTGAAATATCAATTTCTTCAAGGGATAAATTTAAGGCCTTAGTGAGATTTCTGGCGTTATTTAAAGTTCTTTCGCTTGTTTCCTTACCTGGTAAGGTAATTATTTTTATCCCCTTTTTATCCTTATCTAAAAACTCATAAGTTTTAGATAAAACTAATAAAGCTAGCGTAGAATCTAAGCCTCCAGATAAACCTAAGATAACATTTTCCACCCCTATATGCTTAATCCTTCTTGCTAAAGCTGCAACCTGGATTGCTAATATTTTCCTAAACGCTGGCTCAGGATTTACATTAGGAATAAATGGTGTTTGATTTATTGGATTAATAAACTCATAATTTTCATCACTAAAATTACAATCGAAATTAACGGTAGCGTAATTATTTATATATATCCGTAAGGATTCCCTAATCGTGGCATTCTTACGTTTTAGAAATTTTAGATACCCTAAATCTATTTCTCCCAAAACAATAGCGCTCTCTTTATTAAATAGTGTCGATTCAGCTTTTATTTCGCCATTTTCAACTATTAAACAATGATTAGAAAGTACTGTGTCCTGGGATGACTCATAAAAACCTGAAGAACAATAAACATAAGCACAATTATTTCGATTGGTAAAACTTTTAAGCATAATTCGGCGGGTATTATCTTTATTTAATAATTCATTACTTGCTGAAACATTAAAGATAATTTCTGCTCCACTAATTGTTTGAAATGATGCTGGTGGAATTGGTGCCCACATATCCTCACATACCTCGACACCAAACTTTATATTTTTACTTTTTTCAAGAAATAATTGGGTTCCAAATGTTGTATTAAAATCCTCAACATGAATAATATTATCATTTAAGACAACACTTGAGGTAAAGTGTCGTGCCTCATAAAATTCATCGCGGTTTGGTAAAAAGGTTTTGGGAATTATTCCTAGCACTTCCTGTTCTTTAATAACATAAGCACAATTAAAAATATCATTTTTATAGACATATAATGCTCCCAAAATAATAATTCCTTTATACGTATTATGTTTTAAAAAGTACTTGATTGCTTGAAAATTCTCATTTAATAAAGAACTTTGAAAAAATAAGTCACCTAATGAATACCCTGTAACAGCTAGTTCAGGAAAGACAATAAAATGAGGATTTTTATGCTCAATTTTCACAATTTCATTTAAGCAATATTTTACATTCTCTAATGGTTTTCCTAGTTCCAATTTGGGAGCGATTGTTGCTATTTTAACAAAATTATTGTTTCTCATACTTTCACCTCATATATAAATGATGTTTATAAATATAATCATTAATTTCTTTTAATACAATATTAGCTTTTTTTTCATTACGATATAAGCTAGATGAAATCGCTAAGTTAGGAAAGGTATTTTCCTGAATAAAAGCGCTTTGATAATTTTTGGGGATTTGTGTTTTGATAAAATGAGCGCTATTTATATTATCACGGTTAAATACAATAAACTTATATAAGCTTATAAGTCTTTCATAATCAATCCAAGTTTTAATCGTTAATAAATTATCAGCTCCAATAACGTAATACAAGCTTTCAGTTGGATATTGATCCTGAAAATAGTCTAAGGTTGCGATTGTACCTTGATATTCCTTTTGACTTTCATAATCTGAAACTATAGTTTTTGGTAGTTTATTTGCTATTATTTTCAGCATCTGATAACGATGCTTAAAATCAACTAAAGCATTTTTATCATAGACATTTCCGACGGGAATAAAAATAAATTCTTGGGGATTATATTTCTCAATCAAATATTTACTAATTTCATAATGTGCAAGGGTTGGAGGATTAAAACTTCCACCATATAAAATAATCATATTATCACCATTATTTTTTGAATCGTAAACTAATATCTAAAGCTTGATACGAATGGGTAAGGGCTCCGACTGAGATAATATCCACACCACATTCTGCAACCGCCTCAATTCTTTGTAAACTCATATTTCCACTTGCTTCTAATATAGCTTGATTATTATTCAATTTAACAGCTGTTTTCATCATTTCTGTACTCATATTATCTAACATAATAATATCCGCTCGGGCCTCTAATGCTTCTTCAAACATCAGTAAATCTTCAACTTCTACTTCAATTTTCATTGTATGCGGGATTTTTGTTCTAATAATATTAATCGCATTTTTTACACCGCCAGATTCAAAGATATGATTATCTTTAATTAAAACCGTTTCTGATAAATTACCCCGATGATTAATGCCACCGCCAATTACCACTGCCTCTTTCTCAAAAAGTCTAAAATTCGGAGTTGTTTTTCTCGTATCGACAATATTAGTTTTCGTATTTTTTGTTTTAGCGACAAATTCCTTAGTCAAAGTTGCAATTCCTGACATTCTTTGTAAAATATTTAATGCTAATCTTTCAGCTTTTAATATTGCTTTCGTTTTTCCAGTAATTTCTAAAATAATATCTTCTTCACTTAGCGTGTCTCCATCTTTTTTAAAATCTTTAAATGTCATTTCTGAATCAACAAGGCTAAAAACTTGCTTAAAATACTTTAATCCAGCCAATACTCCTGTTGCCTTTGCAAGCAAATAGGCATTTGTAATACTGGTATCACTAATTAAATTATCAGTTGTAACATCTCCATATGGCATATCTTCAATTAATGCCTGTTCAATTAAGTTTCTAATTACAATTTCTTTCATAAACTCACCTCTTAATCAATTCGAAAATGGCAACCGATACTATCTTTTCGTTTTAATGCTGCATCGATAATTAATGCTGCAACAGTAGCCATATTCACCACTTCGTAATATGCTTTACAAACTCTGGCATCATTTCGAAGGTCTGCTTTAATTTTCATAATGACTTGTTTTGCGTTAAGTAAGTTTTCCTTTTTTCGGACAATTCCCACATTTCTTTCCATTATTTCCTTTATTTGCATCCGGATATCACCATAATTAAAGTTAGATAATGTAATTTCATGGGTGGCAAAATTTTTAATATTTTTAGTAACATGGCATTCATTTATAGTCTTTGCAATTCTTCTTCCAAATACTATACATTCAAGTAAGGAATTACTTGCTAAACGATTAGCACCGTGCACCCCACTATCACAACATTCACCATTTGCATATAAATTTTCAATTGTTGTTTTACCAAATATATCAACGGTTATACCACCTACAGAAAAATGTTCAACAGGGGCAACAGGGATTAATGAATTAGTGATATCAACACCATAATCCAAACATTTTTGATAGATCGTTGGAAAGCGCTTTCTTAAAAACTTAGGATCTAGATGAGTAACATCTAAATAAACATGATCACTCCAAGTGTCATACATTTCACGGTAAACGCTTTGCGAAACAATGTCTCGTGGAGCCAACTCTAATAAATGGTGGTATTTATCCATAAAACGAAAACCTTCAACATTTCTTAAATAACCACCTTCTCCTCTAACAGCTTCCGAAATTAAAAATTTAGCACCTTCAGTTTTTTTATAAAATGCAGTAGGATGAAATTGAATAAATTCAAGATTATTTATATTTGCTTCTGCCCGATAAGCCATCGCAATACCATCACCAGTTGCAACACTGGGATTTGTTGAATTTTTATAAATTTCACCAATTCCTCCAGTACATAAAGCGGTTGCACCTGCATAAAGACTTATGATTTTATCTTTGTGTAAAACGGAGACACCAAAACATTTATTATTATTAATAATCAAATCAATGGCCATCGTATTTTCAAGAATCGTAATATTTTCTTTATGAACTACTAATTGTAATAATGATTTGATTATTTCTCTCCCAGTAGCATCTCCTCCAGCATGGAGGATTCTTCTTTCACGATGTCCGCCTTCCCGAGTCAGCATAATTTCTCCATTATCGTCGCGGTCAAAATTAACACCATAATTTATTAAATTGTTTAAATTATCGCTTGATTCATAAACTAATGTTTTTAGTGCACTCATATTATTCATATAAGCACCAGCTAAAAGCGTATCCTCGATATGCCTTTCATAGGCTGCATCATCGTGTTTAAGTTCTCCAGCTATTCCACCTTGTGCCAAAGCTGAATTACTAATTGATAGTTCAGCTTTTGTTATTAATAATACCGATTTACTACGATTAACATTTAAAGCAGTATAAAGACCTGCCAACCCACTTCCAATGACAATTAAATCATAATATGATAAAATCATTATTTCACCTTATCTATCTGTTAATTCAAACATTACTTCTAATGCTTTTAAGGCATTAACTTGAATATTTGCTTCAACATTAATTTCATATTGTTCATTCAATAAGGCGTGATAAACATCGGTTAAACTTGTTAACTTCATATCATGACATGATAATTTATCTGATAATAAATAAAATGATTTATTAGGGTTCGCAAGTTTCATTTGATGAATAATTCCTTTTTCTGTTCCTACAATAAATTCTTTACTGTCGCTAACATTAACGTAATTAAGTAACGATTTAGTACTACCTACATAATCAGCCATTTTAATAATATCCAATTTACATTCAGGATGGACAATTAATTCACTATGAGGATATTTTGTTTTTACTTTTTCTACTTCAGCTACGTTAATATCATTGTGAATTCCACAATATCCTGACCATAATTCCATGTCAAGTTGATATTTTTCACGTAAATATGCACCAAGGTTTTTATCAGGAACATATAGTAATTTATGATTTTTAAACTGCGAAATAACCTTTTCAGCATTTCCACTTGTAACACAAACATCACTTAAGGCTTTAACCTTTGCGGTTGAATTAACATAACAAATAATTTTTACTTCTGGATGGTTTAATTTATATTCCTCTAAACTCTTATCATCAATCATATTTGCCATCGAACAACCAGCTTTTTTTACAGGAAGAAGCACCAATTTATTTGGAGAAAGAATTTTTGCTGTTTCCGCCATAAAATGTACTCCACAAAAAACGATTATGTCCGCTTTAGTGTTTGCAGCTATTCTACTAAGTGCCAAAGAATCACCCAAATAATCAGCGATGTCTTGTACTTCTGGTTTTTGATAATAATGTGCTAAAATAACAGCATTCTTTGCTTGTTTTAATCGTTTGATTTCTTCGATATAATCAATTTTAGCCATCACTTTACCTCCCATTCTTTTTACCATAATGATTATAACACATAAATACTAAGAAGGTAACTATAATTAAAAGAATAATGGCACATATTGTCATGTGCCATTTGATTTCTGCTAGCGTTTACCTACATCATATATTTCTCCAGCAGCTTTGGGAGCTTGTGATTTAACAGAAGTAAAAGCTAGTAATATTAAAGTAGCAATAAAAGGAATCATTTTATAGTACTGGCTCGGTAAACGTAAATCTTTTATTAGTGGAACAAGCGAATATGCTGAAGCTATTGTTTTCATCAAGCCAAAAAACAAGGCAGCAAGCAGGATTTTACCTGGTTTCCATTGTCCAAAAATTAATACTGCGAGTGCTAAAAATCCATAACCTGAAACAGTTGCATTAAATTGTGTTGTTGTCGTCACAATTAAAGTAAATCCTCCAATTCCACCTAAAAAACCAGAAATAATAACCCCAGCGTAACGAATCATTTTCACATTGATTCCTGCAGCAGCTGCTGCATGAGGATGTTCTCCACAACTCCTTAGTCTTAATCCAAACCGCGTTTTATAAAGGATAATACTCGATATTATGAGAATTCCAATGCCAATAAAAGTTGTAATATATATATTTTGAAACAGAAGTTTTCCAATTATGGGAATATCACCCAAATAGGGGACCTTTCTTATTAAAAATGATTTTCTTCTAAATGATACTTGCTGAGTATAATTAGTAAAGGCAAATGACCTAGCGACAAAAATCGCTAAAGCTGGTGCAAATAAGTTTAGAGCAGTTCCGCTTATTATTTGATCAGCTCTCATATTTATTGAAGCGTAGGCATGTAAAATTGTAAAAACTGCCCCAGCAAATCCGCTTACTAATACCCCATAAACTAATACCCTTTGAGCATAAGCGACGGAATTTAATAAATCACCCGTCAGGGTACTTTGGATATAATAAACAACGATGACACCAACAAAGGCACCAAATAGCATTATTCCTTCTAAAGCGATATTAACAACACCACTTCGTTCTGAAAACATACCACCTAAAGCTACTACTAATAAAGGAATTGAAAAATACATCATTTGTTGAATTATAAACGGTAAATTATCCATCCTCTTCCTCCCTCTTTTTATGCTTAAAACGGTTATGCTTTAATAACCTTATAATTATCCCTCTAAATAGGATTAATAATGCACTAAAATAAATAATTGAAGCAATAATTATATCAATTATTTCTGGTGCTAGATCATATCTTTGCATATAGAAACCACCTAATTCGATAAAACCGATAAATATTGCTGAAAAAAAGATCCCGATTGGATTACTGAAACCAATTAGAGCAACAGGTATACCATTAAAACCTTCAGCGATTAAGATTTCCGTTGTCTCTAAATGTCTTCCGAAAGAATCAGTTAAATATATTGCTGCCCCTGCTAAACCTGATAATAATCCCGATATTAACATCGCCATAATTATTCCCTTTTTATCATTCACACCTGCATATTTACTTGAATGTTGATTAAAACCCACCGCCTTTAACTCAAAACCAAAGGTTGTTTTTTCTAATATTATATAGATTATTACAATAGCAATTATTGCTAGAATAAAACCAAAATTAACGGTATTAGGAGTGAAAATTTTATCCAAGCCAAGATAGGGTAATTGTGCTGATTTTGCTACTGTTAAACTTCTGGCATTTTTTAAATCATATAATTGGTATTCAACTGCATAAGAGACAAAATATAAACTAATATAGTTCATCATAATTGTTGCAACAACTTCATTTACATTTCGGTAGGCTTTTAGTATTCCAGGAATTGCTCCCCAAAGCGCTCCAGCAAGACCTGCGCATAAGACCGCAACAATCCAATGAATTGGCGCTGGTAAAAATGTAACCCTTACTCCAATATAGATAGCACTAATTGCACCAATCATTAATTGACCTGGAGCACCGATATTAAATAGTCCTGTTTTAAAGGCAAAGCCAACTGATAAACCTGTAAAAATTAACGGAGTAGCAATTTCAAGTACGCGACCAATATCTCTAAAACCGCCGGTAAGGATGGTCAAAAAAGCTGGAAATGAGTCTCTTGGGCTGACAATAATCATAATTACTAAACCAAATAATAGACCAGTTACGATTGCTAGAAATAATGAGATAATATTAATCCGTTTTTCACTCGTATTAATGTAGTTTAATATTTTAGCTAGCACCTACTTCACCCCTTTTCGAACCAGCCATATAAAGTCCTAACTCATTTTCATTCGTCGATTTCGGATCAAGATCAGCAACTATTTCACCCTCATAGATTACTAAAATGCGATCAGATAAATTCATTACTTCATCTAACTCTAAAGAAACTAAAAGTACTGCCTTCCCCTCATCACGATGTTTAATAATTTGTTGATGAATATATTCGATTGCTCCAACATCTAGTCCCCTTGTTGGTTGAACAGCAATTAACAAATCAGGTTCACGGATAATTTCACGTGCTACAATCGTTTTTTGCTGATTACCACCTGACATACTTCTTACAATGGTGTATGGACCCTGACCACTTCTTATGTCGTACTGAGTAATTAAGTCCCTCGCAAATTGATATATATTTTTAAACTTTAACAAACCTCTTTTTTGAAACCTTGCGGTAAAATAGGTCTGAAGGATTAAATTATATGCTAAATTGTAATCCAGAACTAATCCATGTTTATGCCGATCCTCAGGTATATGCCCAATACCTGACAAGGTTTTCTCTCTTATTGAATAATTTGTGATATCTTTATTGTTCAGAGTTATTTTTCCTTGTTTATGGGGAATTAATCCCGTGATTAAATGTACTAACTCAGTTTGACCATTACCTTCAATCCCAGCAATGCATACGATTTCGCCACGATTAACAGAAAAACTCACTTTATTAATTAGCATTTTTTCGCTGTTGTTACTCGCCATACTTAAATTTTCAACTTTTAAAACTGGATCACCAATTTTTGCAGGTTGTTTTACTACTCCAAAGACAACTTTTCTACCAACCATCATTTCTGCCATTTTTTCTGATGCAGTCTCATTTACATTCACTGTACTTACTAATTTACCTTTTCTAAGTATCGTACAGCGATCAGCAACCTTTTTAATTTCATTTAATTTATGGGTAATTAATATAATTGATTTTCCTTCTTTTGATAACTGTTTCATAATTGACATTAGTTCGCTTATTTCTTGAGGGGTTAAAACAGCTGTCGGTTCATCAAAAATTAATATTTCTGAATCTCGGTAAAGCATTTTTAAGATTTCAACCCTTTGTTGCATTCCTACCGAGATCTCAGAGATTAACGCATTCGGAGCAACTTTTAACTTATATTTATCACTTAAACTTTGGATTTTATGGATTGCAGCTTTTGTTTTTAAAAATCCTAGTTTATTATCTTCTTTACCTAAAATAATGTTTTCAGTCACGGTAAAATTATGCACTAATTTAAAATGTTGATGGACCATCCCAATTCCTAAAGCATTAGCATGATTAGGATCGTTTATCACTACTTCATTACCCTTGACCTTAATAATTCCTTCATCAGGTTGGTACATACCAAATAAAATCGACATTAGTGTCGATTTCCCAGCTCCATTTTCTCCTAGTAAAGCATGAATCTCACCTTTTCTCAATTGTAATGTTACTTTTTCATTTGCGATTACTCCTGGAAATACCTTTGTGATATTAAGCATTTCGATAATATATTCCACATTTTTCACCTCAACATTATTATTAACAGCTTAAGTCATTTTAACTAATTATGAGGTTATGAAAAAAAAGGAAAGACTAGGTCTCTCCTCCAGTTGTTGGTTTTTCATATGTTACAGTTGTATTCTGTAATTCAAGCTTATCTGGTTCAATTTCAATATCACTAACAATATTTGTCCTTATATTATCGGTATTATTTTTTAATTTAGTAAATAAATCATTATAATCAGTTTTGGTAAAATTTTTGAAGCGTGAAAAGTCATTTGATAATCTAACACCATTATTTTCAGCAGCAAAGACATTTATTTCTCCAGCTGTAAATACTGAATCATCCTCTTCATAGATGGCTTTTAAACACATATATACAGAATCCTTTAATTCTTTCATCGCAGAAGTGATGACGGTTTCTGATTCGTCTTTTTGATCAACGTCAACACCAATTACATATTTGTAAATATTATCATCCGGGTTAGTTTGATCCTCAGCAGCAGCCATAACTGAGCCACCAGCTCCACCAGCAGCAACAAAGATAACTTCGATTCCACCTTGATACCAAGCACTAGCCTCAGTAACGATGCTCGCATCTTCTTCAAACAGATTAAGGTATTTATACCTAATTTGGATTACTTTATCCATTTCTTTAGCAGCATATTCCGCACCTTGGATATATCCTAAACCAAATCTTTGGACAGAAGGAACTGCTTGACCACCCATATAACCCAGATTAGTAAAACCCTCTTTCACTGCAGCATAACCTGCAAGAAATCCCGATTGTTCCTCAGCATATAAGATACTGTACACATTATCTTGAATATCTTGCGGTCGACCATCGATAATTATGAAAGTTACATCTTTGTAACGCGATTGTGCTTCTTGAATTGCTGGTTCAAAATAGAAGCCAGGAGTTACAACAACTTTAGCACCATTATCAACTGCTAGCTTGATTGAGTCTAAATAATCTTTATCTGTTTTTGCTTTTGGTTGATAATATTTGTGACTAACATCGTTTTCTTCAGCATATTTAACTACACCTTCCCATGAACCTTGATTAAAAGATTTATCATTAATTGTTCCTACATCTGTTATTAAAGCAATCTCATACTCGTTACCCCTACAGCTAGAGATAAAGATAACCACCAAGACTAGCGAAAATATCGTCAGTATTTTTTTCACAATTCTTCCTCCTTTAAGATATATATACAAATTCGTCATCTTTTGTTAGATTTACAGTTTGAATTCTCACATTTACATTCTCGGTTCGGGAATAAACAATACAATCACCCTCTTTCAATAATTTTGTCGCATCATCTTCAAGATATTTAAAAGATATTTCTTTACTATTTATTAAAAATGCAATTATACTATCAAATTGTGCTCTTAAATTGTTCGTTAGTATTTTTTCATCTAAATTATTCGTCGCATAAATTATATATATATTAACCTTTGCTCCATAAACCATTATATAATTTAAATATTTCAAATAATCATTATCATTAATATAAAAATCCACAAAATCATTTAAGATTAATAAAAGCGGATGAAAACTTTCTTGCCTTTCATTTAATAATGATAAACGTCTTTCAGTTTCAGTATATAATTTTATTAACATTGGTTTCATACTTTGAAAATCACTAATAAAAGGAAAGAATAAGTGATTTATATTCTGAAAATCATTCAACTCATATTTTGTTGAATCACATAAAACAATTTGAAATTCACTAGGGGTGTATTTACAATAAATGACTGTGATAATTGTTTTAAGTAAATCAATTTTAGAATTGATGTCATTTCCTATCACTAATATATTAGACATTTTATTAAAATTTATACTGTATACATTACCACAGTAATTTCTACCAATTGGGATTAAATTATTATCTGTACTTTCTTCTAATACTTCTCTTAAACTTACTAAATAGCGATATTTATTAGGAATCTCAATTATCAAGCATTGTTTAGTATCATATTTTTCATAAATTCTAATGTTATTAACATTTAAACGAATTAATAAGTCTTTTTGATAATTAATAATTTTTTTACTTTTAATACTATTTTCGACTTCAATAATATAACTTGATATTGTCGGTCCAATATATACCTCATTTATTTCTAAGTTAAGAAACATTGCTTTTAAAAAATCATTAATTATTTTCGCATTTTGAATGGTAATTTCTTTTTGATTTTCCAACACTTCTTTATTTTCATGATATCTTAATTTTTTTAAATTTGGTTTTAAATATTTATTAGCTTTTAATTCAACAGTTTCATTCTTCGTTAACACAATGCTTTCAAATTGATTATCATTGTTATTTACTGAGATTTTGTCGATTTCAACTTCACCTTTTTGCATCTTGTTTTGTTCCGAAACTGCTTTCATTTTATCGATTGTTGTTGTGATAACCTTTTTCGATGCTTTATACCCTTTGATAATTCCAAAGTAAATATCATCAATAAAGTCATAAACTGTCTTTTCAAATAAGTATGCCACTCCTGAAATCAGAAGAAGAATCGCAATAATCTTTGTACCAATACTACCAAGTAAAGCAAAAGCGATCCAAAAAAGAAAGGCACCTAATAATCCTCCACCATATGTAGCTCTAACAGATTGACGGTTTAAATAACCCATAAATAAATTATATGATTCACTAATAATATTTGAATTTGTTAATTTAGCTTCTAAAGCATTATAAATTGGAAAATGACTATAAATTAATAACCCGGCACTAATAAAGATAAAACCCTTAATTTTTATTGAAGAAAAGGTAATAAATTCATGATAAATTATCATCATAACTCCATAATAAAACAAAAAAATGAGGATAAGCCAATACCAATCGCCAAAAATCATTTTCATTAATGTGTTTAGAGTTTCTCCAACTGGTCCTAATTGCGATAATAAAATTAGTGAAAATAAGATAAATAAGATACCCCAAATTTCAAAATAAACTAATCCATCCTTCGTTTTATCTTCAACAATTTTACGCTTTTTTTCTTTAGACAATTTATCACCTGCTTTACTTAACCTTATTTTAGTACGGATATTACCAAAATAATGGCGAAACTTATCAAGAAGTTAAATTATTAAAAAGAAAAATGACTTTTTGAGAAGTCATTTTTATAACTCATTTATAATTAACATAATAATCGGTTTTCGTCTAGTTTCTTTATATAGATATTTACCAATTTTTTCACGCATTTCCAATTTGATTTTATTCATATCATGAGTTTTAGCATCATTAATACTTTCAATGACAACATTCTCGACATGTTTGATAATTTCCTCATTTTCTTTAACATAGATAAATCCTCGTGAAACTATTTCCGGTCCTGCAATAACCTTTTTCGTTTTAACATCAACAGTCGCAATTGCTAATAATATACCGTCTTGTGATAAGGTAATCCGGTCTTTTAAAACTACATTACTTATCTCGCCAACACTTAAACCATCGACTAATATTTGATCAACATCTATTTCTTCAGAAATATTAACTAGATCACCCTGTGCAAATTCTACGACCATCCCATTATCAAGTAAGATAATATTTTCTAAATCATATCCCATATTTTCAGCAATTTGGGCTTGAGCATATTGATGACGGTATTCTCCAATTACGGGAATAATAAATTTAGGCTTTAATAAATTGATCATTAACTTAATATCCTCAGCACTAGCGTTAGAAGAAGGTAAAAATTGTTTATTAATACTTATAACCTTAGCTCCTGTACGATAGACAATATCGATTGTTCTTGCTGCTTTAATTTCTGTACCTGGTATTGGTGGAGAGGCAACAATAATCGTATCAGTTGCTTCAATATGAATTAAGCGGTCTAACTTACGAGACATTCTTATTAGTGCGTCAAATGGTTCTTGTCTTTCTCCTGTGGCTAAGACAACCATATTTGGTAAATTATTATCATTTGTTTCATCAATAAATTTTAAATTCATTAACATCCCTTGGGTGGGAAATTTTAAATAACCCATTTTTACCGCGATATCAACTATCCGTTGCATTTTTCTGCCAATAATCGCTATTTTACGATTATGTTCATTGGCTACATTGATTATTTTTTGAATTCTTTGCAAATCTGAAGAAAAAACGGACACGATTATTCTCCCTGGTGCTAGTGAAAAAACTTCACTTAATTCATAAACAAACCTGCCCTCGCCAGTGGTATGTCCTGGATTATGAGCGGATAAACTCTCAGATAATAATGCTAGAACACCTTTTCTACTAATATCAGATATTTGATCGTAACTGGTTTGATAGCGCTTATCAACATTTTGTTCAAAAGTATAATTCGAAGTATAAACAATCGCACCATCATTTGTATTTAAACAAATTCCAATAGAATCCGGTATACTATGCGTCGTACTAAAAAAAGATATCTGTACATCACTAAAGGTTAAAACATTTGTATTTTTAATTATTTTTAATTGAAAATCATCAATGTTTTCCATCTCATCACGTAAAGCATCTTCAACTAAGGCCATAGTAAAGCGTGTAGCATAAACTGGTACATTGATACTTTTTAATAAATTAGGAACTGCACCAATATGCTCCTCATGAGCATGTGTTAAAAATAAACCTACTATTCGCTCTTTATTTTCAATTAAATATTTAAAATCAGGGATTACTGCATCGACCCCTAATAATTCCTCCTCAGGATACTTTAAACCTGCATCTAAAATAAATATTTTCTCATTAACATCAATAACATACATATTTTTACCGTTTTCACCTAAGCCACCTAAAGCTAAAATCTTAATTTTTGAGTGTTTAATATTTTCCATGAATATCTTCCGTATTACTACGGATACACCTGCCTTTCTAAACATTTAAAATTATACTTTATTATCTAAAGATATTATGAGTCATCTTGAGTTTACTTATCTTATTATATATCACTTTTTTTAAAAAATAAATATAAAAAGGAAAGATAAAAATTAGCTAATCAAATTATCCCCATATATAAAAGGAATATCTATTACAAGAAAAGATATTCCTTTTTGTTATATTCCTAAAATATTAAATAATTCTGTTTTTTTCATTTCATCCATTTCCACTAGCGGTAACCTAACACTACCTACATTAAACCCTAATTTATTTAATGCTGCTTTTAATGGGATTGGATTTGGCTTAATAAATAATGCTTCAAATTTAGGTTTATAAATATTAAATATTGCCAATGCATCTGCGTATTGTTTTGTTCGCATTAATTGAATCAAATTATGAATTGTTCTGCCATACAAATGACTTGCAACCGATACAACACCATCAGAATTATATTTTAAGGCATCATATAATAAAACATCATCACCAACATATACTTTAAAGTCAAGTGCTTCCTCTTTAATTGCTTTTATTTTCACAATTGTTTTGTTTGATTCCTTTATACCAACAATATTCTTAATTTCTGCGAGTCGTTTTAACGTATCAATGTCTAGGTCTACCGCTGTCCTTGACGGAATATTATAGATGATTATTGGCTTTGCAGTATTTTCTGCAATCTGTTTATAATGTTGATATATCCCTTCCTGATCTGGTTTATTATAATAAGGAACAACGACTAAATATCCCGATAACGGTAAAGATTCTACTTTTTTCATAAAATTAACCGTTTTATTAGTTGAATTAGTACCCACACCAGCTATGACTGGTACTTTTTCGTCTACATATTCTAATGTTTTTTCAAATAAATTTAGTTTTTCATCATCTTCTAAAGTAGGTGCTTCACCAGTTGTTCCACTTACTAAAATCGTCGACGTATTATTTTTAAGTAAATGGTCAATTAATTTTTTTAAAGCTGGTAAATTTAGTTGATTATTTTGGTCAAATGGTGTTACCATAGCGGTAATTATTTTTCCAAACACACTTTTCACCCCGTATGAAAGATTTTTTTGTGTAGATCGTTTAATTTTTGCTTTACTAAATTAGATTCAACAAAATAATATTCTTCCTGTTTAGATTTTATCAGCGTAATTTTACTGAATCCTGCTAGTTTTTCGTATTTTATATTATGATTTAATAGTTTTTGTTGCCACTTTTCTTCATAATCTTTAGTTAAATAATAACAATCATTAATCATATATACATTAGGATCATTTATTTTTTCACTTAAAGAATATTTAAGATAACCATTTTTATATGATAAATTAATAACATCGACCTGTGTATCCTCTACACTAGTATAAGAATTATAATCGTCGATTGCTACAAAACGTAAAGGTATCTGATATTTATTAGCTAATAAAGCACCTTTATCATGAAGAACTTTACTTCCATTTTGTGTCATGCGAAATAAGACGTCATAACTTAATTTAGGAATTTTCAATGCAGTATCTACAATTTGGGGATCAGCTGTATAGACACCTTTAACATCAGATATTATATCTACTCGTTTTGCATTTAATGCAATTCCAAGTGCTATAGCTGTAGTATCACTCCCACCTCTACCTAGTGTTGTTACTTCATCATTAATTGTTAAGCCTTGAAAACCAGGTATTACGAGAACATCATAATCTAAAAGTTTATTGAGCAGATCATTGTTTTTGATGTTAATAATATCAGCATCAGTAAATTTATTGTTCGTTATAATACCAATTTCTTTTGTTGATAAAGAAAGGGCATTTATCTGATTTTCAATTAAATAATCGGTAAATAGGATACTCGAGATAATTTCCCCAATTGAAAGTAAACGATCTTGTTCTTTTTTAGAAACGTAATTTTTAAGTAAATTTTTTAAGGTATCGGTCGCATAAGGAGATTCATCCCTTCCCATTGCCGATACCACACAAATAACTTTATTTTTAAGGATTAATTCTTTTTTAATGTGCTGGAGTGATTTTGAAAACCCCTCCCGGTTACTTATAGAAGTCCCCCCAAATTTTAAAACGATTAACTCCACCTTATCACCAACCGAAAATCTTTTGTTTAAAACACTTTTCTGCTATTTGTAAGGCATTAGCAGCGGCCCCTTTTACTAGATTATCCGCTACACACCATAAGTGCAGGATGTTTGGATTAGAAAAGTCTTTTCGAATCCGGCCTACAAATACCTCTTGCCTTCCTTGACAATCTTCGACGAGGGGATATTTATTGTTTTCAATATCATCAATCACAATGATATTTTCACTATTTTTAAATATCTGATGGACAGAAAGAATATTCACTTCATTTTCAAAGGTAATACTAATGCTTTCAGAATGTCCATTAATAACTGGAATTCTTACAGCTGTACAGCTGATCGGAAATTCTTGATTTAGGATCTTTTGCGTTTCAAAGATAACTTTTAACTCCTCTTTTGTGTAACCACTTTTATCAAAATCATCAATATGTGGTACCGCATTAAAGACAATTTTATTATTATAGTCCCTAATTTTTGATTTTAGTTCTTCTATAGCTTTTCTTCCTGCTCCAGAAACAGCTTGATAGGTTGCAACTTCAACACGTTTTATTGGATTGATTTTTGCTAAGGCATTTAAACATACCACGAGTTGTATTGTGGAACAATTTGGATTTGCAATTAAAGCATGCTCATTTTTTATACTTGCGATATTTACCTCTGGAACGATTAAAGGTACTTCTGGATTTAACCGAAAATAACTCGAATTGTCGATCACTACGCAATTATTTTTTATTGCTAAAGGAGCATACTTCTTAGCTACATCTTTAGTAGCCATAAAAAATACCAGATTAAGACTTGCAAATACTCTATCTGATAAAGGTATGACATCTACCTCTTTTCCTCTATATGGCAATTTCTTTCCCAGCGATCTCTGTGAAGCAATTAATCTTAATTCATCTATAGGTAATAGAGAATTTTCAAGTAGTGTTAATAACTTTTGTCCAACTAAACCCGTAGCTCCTACAATACCTATTTTCACGCTAAATCATCTCGCTTCTTGTTAACAATTATAATTGGTTGAATTTGCTTATTCATTAATGCATACCGCATTGTATCTTCAGTCTTACTAAAATCGGCAACTAAACTATTAGGCTTTTCTTCAGGATTATCTTGACCAAAAGGAATAAAGTAGATATTTTTAGTAACTAATAATTTCATTAAATTAGCTCCATTTAGACCTAAAGCATCATTACTTGATACTCCCAAAATAACAGGTCTACTATTTCTCAATGTCGATTTTGCAGCCATTAACACAGCATTATCGGTTATCGCATTTGCAAGTTTACTTAATGTATTACCTGAACATGGGGCAATTAACATACAATCAAAAAATTTTTTTGGTCCAAACGGTTCTGCTTCCTTAATACTGTAAATTGTATTTTCTCCTAATATCGATTCAATTTCTTTGACATATTCAGGATGTTGTTTTATTGCTTCTGTCGCAAATAACTTAAGCGTATATTTTTTTAAAAGCATGTTTTTTAGCATCGGTAATATTTCATTAATCTTACCAAATGACCCAGTTATACCAATTGCCACATTAAGAGTCTTATCATCCCTCATTATTCTCACCCCCAAATATGTCTTCATAGATAAAGTTTCCAATTATTTCTCCAGCTGTTTGTGGGGCCTTTTTTCCTGGTATACCAGGAAGTAATAGAGTATTAATACCTTTATCTTTCGCAAACATATGATCTAGTCCATATGGTTCACTACTGACATCAATTATTAAAAGCTTGGATTCATTTATTTTTTGTAGTACCAAGTGATCAAGTATATGAAAAGGAATTGTATTTATAATAAAATCAAATTGATCAACCACGCCAATAATTTGTGGATGATTAATAACTATATAATCATTAATTTTTGCATGTAGAAAATCTTTCTTGTGTCGACATGAAATTGTGATATCTGCTTTCATAGCTTTTAAAATATTTGCAGCTATCTGACCCAATTTACCATAACCAACAATTAATATTTTACTTTTATATATAGCTCTTTCACTATTGTTTACAATTGCTTCAATAATACCCTCTGTAGTTAAATAATTGTTGTCAATTGCGATATTCTCATTTAAATAACTTACAAGCCGAATATTATTAGCTTCACATTTTTTAAGGAACTCATCATTAACTAGCCCTGTATAAATTGTTTTCCCACGTGCGCTCTGTAGATAATTATCTGTAAATTTAATTGATGTGTCGTTAATTACTTGATGATTATCAACGCCTCTAACAGGTAAGATAATATATTTTGTTTTCTCATCTTGCAATTCATAGAAAAATTTAAGTTCATCTGTGATAGCGATAATCTGACACTTATTTGCTAAAATTTTTTTTATATACTCCATCCTTTTGTCCCTATTATTCACAATCAGAACTTTAGTCATTATAACTCACCTTCTATAATTCTTTCATATTATTTTATGTGAAGTAATATAGTAAGGTTACCATGTAAATTCATTAACAATAATTATGTTTTTGCCTATAAGACGATAAAAGAAAAAAAGTTATTTTGATAAATCAAAATAACTTTTACTTAGCTAATTTTTTTCGATAATAGCTATCGGATAAGTATATTGCTCCAAGCGGATTATGTGCTAAAACTCGATCCTTAACCGCAAAAACTGTTATTGGTGCTTCTGAATACTTAATAAATAAAGAATCATGTCCGACACATAAACCTAAGAGAATATTTAAATCTGTTTGAGCTTTATTTAATAATTTAGCTTGCATAATTGGGTTGCAAATCGCCTCTTTGGTATTAGGTCTTACTTTCTCATTTTCACTAATTCCGATAAATTCCTTTGGAATTGCAGCATTTTTACATATTACCGAAACAACATCAAAACCATGATTTTTTAAAATCTGACAAAATATCTTTGCTTCCTTACTTAAACCCACACAAAATGCCACACCCAATTTTTTATATTGACATTTGTTAGCGAAGAGAATTATTTCTTCTAAACGGGTTTTCTGACAGTACCCCTCGCTTTCAACAAGTGCAGAGTTATGTGCTAACAGATGATTTTCACAATCAGAATATAGCGTTTTAACTTCTTCAATTAATGCTTTCTCTTTACAGGGACAGTTTTCGGTAACTTTTTCTAATTCTCCAGCATAACAAAATTTATCCTGACAATAAGCACAGTAATACATTCTCTTTCCCCCTCAAATTAAGACTTTTTCTTATAGTAACCTTCGACCATTTTATTATATCTAATTAATATTGGAATTAAACCAATAATCGAAGCCCCAAAACCGAGTAAAATATTAGTCATTACATTTTGATTTTCCTTAGAAAAGAGGGTTATATAAGTAATATCATTTTTATCCATGATTAAAAAAGTAATAACTAAATAGGTAATTAGTACTGATAATGATACCCATGATTTTGTATACTTTCCATAATTTCGATTGAGATAATAATATAAACTTAATGAAAAATTTGCAGCTGAAAACATGATTAAGCCCGTTAACCACCCCATATCACTAATTAGATACCATACGATCCCAACGATAAAAGCTCCTAAAAATGCCCCAACAAAACCAATATTAGTCGTTTTTGCTGTTTCAATTTCCCGATTTTCTTTAAAAATCTTGTCAGCTTCTTCTAGTGATTTATCATAACACGATTTATGGGCATAATATTCAATATTTGCGATTTTAACTAGCGTTTCGGCATTTTCTTTGCCACAGACAACACAATATTTGCCAACAGCGATATTATTATCCTTAAGATAAATAGTGACCATATATACCAGATGTTCCAACTTTTCTGATAAAACTGGTTGGATATTTTCCCGGATATTTATTACTAAAACACTATTATCAAATTTACTACTTGTAATAAAAAGATCCTTTTTATGTTCTTTTAAATAGTTTAAGACTTTATCCTTTTCATTTTCTGTGATTGAAGGAAGCGGGAATATAAACATTTTATTATACCGCATTTGGTAAAGTGTAACTAGGTAGCCATTATGTATTCCATATCCAAGATTTTGATTTACTTGATATTTATTATCTTTTGTGAATTGATCAAATGAACGATTAGCCATAAATTCCTCCTCATTGAATGTTTAATATTATTATATCATATCTTGAAAAGAATTTAACAAAGAAATAAAAAAAGCATATGTTCTCATATGCTTAGTCACCTGATATAGCTTGTTTCCGTGATAAATTGATGCGATTTTTTTCATCAATATCTGTTACTTTAACAATAATTTCATCACCTAAGCTAACAACATCTTCGACTTTTCCGACTCTTTCTTTATCTAACTGAGAGATATGAACTAAACCTTCAGCACCTGGGAAAATTTCTACAAATGCGCCAAATTTCTCAATTCTTGTTACCTTGCCAGTATATATAGCGCCAATGATAACTTCGCGAACAATATCTTCGATAATTTGAATCGTTTGATCAATGTTCTCATAATTTTGGTGCATGATAAATACTCTTCCATCTTGTTCTATGTCAATTTTAACTCCCGTTTTTTCGATAATCGCATTAATTTGTTTTCCGTTAGGTCCAATAACATCACGAATCTTCTCAGGATTAATCCGCATTAATTTAACTTTCGGAGCATATTTTGATAATTCAGGACGTACTTCAGATATGGTTTTTGACATATGATCAAGAATTATTAATCTGCCTTCCCGAGCTTGTAATAAAGCTTCATGTAAAATTGCTTTATTTAATCCAGCGATTTTTATATCCATTTGAATCGCAGTTACACCTTTTTTTGTTCCTGCAACTTTAAAGTCCATGTCACCTAAATGATCTTCTAGCCCTTGTATATCTGTTAAAATTGTATAATAATCACCTTTTTTAACTAAACCCATCGCAATTCCTGCGACTGGTGCTTTAATCGGTACACCAGCTGCCATCATTGCTAGTGTTGAAGCGCAAATTGATGCTTGTGATGATGACCCATTTGATTCTAATACTTCTGAAACTAATCTAATCGTATAGGGAAAATCATCTTCATTTGGTACTACTTGTCTTAAAGCTCTTTCTCCTAATGCCCCATGGCCAATTTCCCTTCTGCCTGGAGCTCCGTATCTTCCTGTTTCGCCTACAGAAAATGGTGGGAAATTATAATGATGCATAAAACGTTTTGCTTCTTCCTCTTCTAAACCATCTAATTTTTGATATTCGCTAATTGACCCTAAAGTACAACTTGATAAAACTTGAGTTTGTCCCCGTGTAAATAGTCCAGAACCATGCACTCGTGGTAAAACATCGACCTTGCTCGATAATGGTCTGATTTCAGCGATTTTTCTTCCATCAGGTCGAATTTTTTCTTCAGTAATAAGTCTTCTAACTTCTTCCTTGACTATATCGTTGATAACTTCCTTAACTTGTTTAATAACTGTTTCCTCAACTGTTTCACTTTCAAAAACTGCTACGACTTCTTCAGTAATTTCAGTAATTTTATTTTGTCTTTCCTGTTTATCAATAGTTACAATAGCTTGTTTTAATTTAGCTTCCGCTAAATTTCTTACGCGCTGATTGATCTCAGGTTCAACTTCATATAGTTTAACTTCCATTTTTGGTATTCCGACTGAAGCAATGATTTCTTTCTGAAAATTAATTAATTTCTGTAATTCTTGATGTCCAAACATAATTGCTTCTAACATATCTTCTTCGAGAACTTCTTGTGCTGAAGCTTCAACCATATTAACAGCTTCACTAGTTCCAGCAACAGATAAATCAATATCAGAGTTTTCTTTTTGACTCAGTGTTGGATTAACGATAAATTGATTATTTGTTCTTCCAACATGGACACCAGCGATTGGACCATTAAAAGGGATATCTGAAATCATCAGCGCGAGTGATGAACCAAACATTGCTGTCATTTCAGGAGAACAATCGTGGTCTACCGACATTATATAATTTATTACTTGAACTTCATTGCGGAAACCTTCAGGAAATAATGGACGAATTGGACGGTCAATTAATCTACCAGATAAAACAGCATGTTCTGTTGGTCGACCTTCCCTCTTAATAAAACCACCTGGAACTTTTCCAACAGCGTAAAGCCTTTCTTCATAACCTACTTGGAGAGGAAAAAAGTTTAAGTCTTTGGGTTCTTTAGATGCTGTAACGGTAGATAATACGACTGTATCACCATAGCGTACAAGGACAGCACCATTTGCTTGTTTAGCTAATTCCCCATGTTCGACAATTAATTTTCTTCCCGCAAATTCTAATTCAAAAACTTTTTTTTCACTCATGTTTTTACTCCTTTAACATTACTTTCTTATTTATAATACCATAAATTAATTCCTTTTTATAGTTTGAATCATTTATTTAAAAAATATTGCAGCTTATTAATAAAAAAGCTATATACCCAGTATATAGCCTTATCGATTAGTGACGTAATCCTAATTTAGATATTACATTACGATAACTTTCAAAATTGTTATCCTTTAAATAATTCAATAATCGTCTACGTCTACCAACTTTTTTCAGTAATCCACGTCGTGTATGGTGATCTTTTGTATGTTCTTTTAAATGTTCGTTAATACGGTTAATCTCTTTAGTTAAAATCGCAATTTGGACTTCAACAGAACCTGTATCACCTTCATGGATTGCATAATCATTAATGATTTGCTGTTTTTCTTCTTTTGATAAAGCCATTTCTTTCCTCCTTATTTTTAGTGTCGCATTTATCAAAACTTTCGTCGGAGCATCGAAAAGCTTAGATAAAAGCCTTTACTAATTTTACACGAGTTTAAGCAATTAATCAAGCCTTAATATCAAAATTAATTGCTTTTTCTTTATCTTGACTTAACTGATTAACTAATTCATTGATAGAATGAAATTTTTCTTCATCACGAATTTTCTTGATCCATGTGATAGTAATTTTTTCTTGATAAATTTCTTGATTAAAATCAATGATATGAACTTCAACACTCTTATTATTATTTTCATTAAAAGTAGGATTATGACCAATATTGGCAATTCCTTTATATACCTTTTGAAAGACCTCGACTAACACAATATAGACACCTTTGTGAGGGAGTAAATAATTATCGATAGTAAATATATTTGCGGTTGGAAACCCCATTTCTCTTCCTCTTTTAAATCCATGAATTACAATACCTTCAGTAGTATAAAATCTACCTAAATAAGCCTTAACTTCATTTACTTGTCCATTTAGAATAAATGTCCGAATTAAACTACTACTAATTTTGTCATTTCTAAGCTTTTGCTCATCAATTATCGAAACACCAAATTTTTCATTACCATCAGTAAAAAGCGTATTTACATTCCCCTTACCTTTATAACCATACTCAAAATCAAAGCCTGATACTACATGCTTAGTATCAAGGGGAATAATAAATTTTTCAATAAAACGCTTGTGAGACATCTTAACTATATCGTAATCAAACTTAATCACAAATAAATAATCTACACGTAATTTATTTAGTAAATTAATCTTCATATTATGTGGTGTTAGTAAACTTTCAAGCTTTTGTTTACCGATGAAAAATTTCGGATTAGGTTGAAACGTTAGAACACCACTTTGGCTTCCTAATTCGTTAGCAACTGTAATCGTTTGTTTAATGATATTCTGATGTGCAATATGTAAACCATCAAAATAACCTAGTGCTAAAGTGATGCCATTTTTTATTGGTAATACTATGCTTCTTGCGCTTAAATATACAACTTTCACAAGCTACACTCCTATTCGCTAAATAATACTCTTACAGGTTTAATTAGTCCCTGATTATTTTTATCGGGTTCATAGACCGCTAAAACCTGTTTAAATATATCATAAAAAACAATTAATGTAAACTTATTTAATTGATACGATATTTTTTTCCCATGTTTAATATCTGCTTTCATCTGGTCACTTGCTAATACACGGTGATAACTTTCTAAAGCATCATAAAGTGAAATTAACTCAAAATTGCCTTTTTCGATATCAGTGAAAGTATAACTTTGATTTAGCGGAAATTTTCCCGACTTTAAGCGAATCAACTTATTTAAATGAGCAGGATAACCTAGGCTTTTACCAATATCTGTTGCTAGTGTCCTAATATAAGTACCTTTACTACATTTAACAGTAATAATAAAAGTTATTTCTTGACCAACAAAATCCCCTGCTTCAGATAATAACTCGATATCAAAAATTTCAATATCACGCGGAAGCCTTTCAACTATTTTGTTTTCCCGTGCATATTCATATAATCTTTTACCTTGAACTTTAACTGCTGAGATAAGTGGAGGTGTTTGTTTTTGCTTTCCAATAAATGATTGTAAAACAACGTTTAATTGTTGATTACTAATGCTTTTTATACTATTATCGTATTCAAGTACTTCACCACTAGCATCTTCTGTAGCTGTTGAAAAACCAATTTTCACTTCAGCCAAATATTCTTTATTTGCCTGATCAAGAAATTGGATTATTTTCGTAGCTCGATTAATAGCGATTGGTAAAACTCCCGTTACATCTGGATCCAGTGTTCCTAAATGTCCTACCTTTTTAGTTTTAAATATTTTTCTTACTTTATTAACACAGTCATGACTGGTCATGTTTTGCGGTTTATTTAAAAGTAATATCCCATCCATTTAATCACCTAGATCCCATAAGCAGCACAATAATCTCTAAATGCATCACCCATTAATACTAAATCAGTGTATTTTGCTAGTAAGTCATAATAAAGCTTAAGGTATTTATCAAGTTCAAACTCATTGATCACAAAATCAGGGACAATATTATCTTCAAAAAAGGATAATACTTCATCAATTTCATTGATATCAGTTTGCTTGTCTCTTTCATCAATTGCTTCATTTTTATCAATTTCTAATTTTAGTTCTTCCAAATCAAAAACAATTTTTATATAAAGTGACATTTTATCTAGCAATTTATAATCATTATATAATTGACGTAAATATAGTTTTATTTGTTCTAAGTTTTCAAATAAATAATTATAACCATATTCAAATATTATTTGTCCCTCATTATCATTTTCTGCTTCAAAATTCGATAATTTTGCTAAAAATGTTAATGATCTAATTATTGGTGATATATAATCATCTAATATTGATTTACTAGTTTGTAAATACAATATTAACCCCTCATTTTCTTTAATGTAATTTTCAAAGTCTGAAAATAAAGTTTGCTCAATCATATAATCCTCACTCCTTCCACGAAAAGTAAGATTTTGCCTTGATTATTATCATTATATCAACTTTCGACAAAAAATATATATTATTTAGTAAAATAAAATAAAATACCTATAAAGCGACACTTTTTTGTGTACCAACTTTATAGGTATATATCAATAATTATCTATTGCTTTCGATCCATGATAATAATTGATCTTTTGGTTTAAAACCTAAGGTTTGAGCTATTTGTGTACCATCTTTAAATAAAATTAAAGTTGGAATACTCATAACACCAAATTTTTGCGCAACTTGTGATTCTTCATCGACATTAAGTTTAACAATTTTTAAGTCAGCTCTCTCACCTGCAATTTGTTCCAAAACTGGGGCAATCATTTTACATGGACCACACCAATCAGCATAAAAATCTACTAATACAAGTCCACTTGAAATAGTTTCATTAAAATTATCTGTTTTCGCATATACAATTGACATCTTATATACCTCCTATAGTATTTACATGATTATTATACGTACAATAAGACTAATTTACAACATTAATGCCTACAAAAGTTAAGTTTAATTAAATGTCACAACAGTGACACCAACACCACCTTCACCTTCACCACCAAGGCGAAAACTTTTTACATTTGGTGAATTTTTTAAATAATTTTGAACAGCTTTCCTTAAGGTACCAGTACCATGACCATGAATAATAGACACTTGTTGATAATTGTTAAGTAATGCTCTATCAATATATTTATCTAAGCGAATTAAAGCATCTTCATATCTTTCGCCACGTAAATCAAGTTCTAATAGTGTTTTATTACTCTTAGTAACAGATACTTTATGAAATTCTTGTTTTTGCTTTTTTTCTTCGATTAGTTCTAAGTGTTTTTCATTGATCCGTGATGATAAAATTCCAATCTGAACTAACCATTCTGAATCATTAATTTTTTCAATTAATTCACCAGTTCGATTTAAAGTTAGGACTTTTACAAGATTACCTGGTTGGAGGATTTCAAAAGTAGTTGATTCTCTTTGTGCTTCTTCGAACTGTTTAACATTAAGTTTACTTTTAATTGCGATTACTTCATGTTCCTTATAATTAGTCTGTTTTAACGCTTTTAATTCTTCAACGATATCGTCAATTTCTTTTTGAGCTTTCTTTAAAAGTTGATTGGCTTCAGCTTTAGCTGTAGCAATTATTTTTTCCTTTTTTTGCTCATAATCAAGGTTTTTAGTTTTATACTCATTTTTTTCCGCAATTAAATCACTTTTTAATATCTCGTTTTCAGTAATCAATTTATCTAAATATAAGCCTTGATTCTCAAGTTGGATAATTAATTTACTAACATCGGTTTTTTCGGTATCTAACATGTTACTAGCATTTTCAACTATTTTATTATTTAAACCTAAACGCCGTGAAATATCTAAAGCATTACTACGCCCTGGTACCCCAATTAGCAATTTATATGTTGGCTTTAAAGTCTTAATGTCAAATTCTACGGAAGCATTAATCACATTATCAGAATTGTAAGCATATGTTTTTAACTCTGAATAATGTGTCGTCGCGATGATTCTTGCCCCTCTTTCGATCAGATAATTTAAAATGCTAACAGCAAGAGCTGCACCTTCTTTAGGATCTGTTCCTGCTCCTAATTCATCTAATAAAACTAAACTATTAAGCGTAATTTTATTTGTTATAGTGATAATGTTTTTCATATGTGATGAAAATGTAGAAAGTGATTGCTCAATACTTTGTTCATCACCAATATCAGCAAAGACATTATCAAAGACTGCTAACTCTGTTTGGTCGTTTGCTGGAACTAATAAACCAGCTTGCATCATTAAAGTAAAGAGACCAGCTGTTTTTAATGTAACTGTCTTTCCCCCAGTATTCGGTCCGGTAATAATCATCGTATAATAATTATCTCCTAAATAAATATCATTGGGGATTACTTCCTGAGGACTAATTAAGGGGTGACGTCCTTTAATAATTTTAATTATTCCTTTATCATTTATGATCGGTTTTACCCCATTAATCGCTTTTGCATATTTAGCTTTAGCATAAATCAAATCTAGATTCTTGATAATACTTAGATTTAACATTAGCTCTTCACTATTATTAGCTACATTTTCAGATAAACGTCGTAATATGCGAATAATTTCTTCTCTTTCATCGTGAAGTAAACTGCTAACTTTATTATTTAAATCTACGACAGCTTTGGGCTCAATAAAAACGGTATTGCCACTTTGTGACATATCATGAATTATGCCTTCAAAAGTATTTTTATATTCAACCTTAACAGGTACGACATAACGATCATTTCGAAAAGTAATTATTGAATCAGTTAATAAATCTCTTTTTGTACTTAAGATATTATTCATCTTGTCCTTAATCCGATTTTCCATAATAATAATCTCTTTACGTATTTCTCTTAATTTAGGCGTGGCATCATCAGCAATCTGACCACGACTATCAATGCAAAGTTCAATTTCTTTACGCAAGGAGTTTAAATTTACTAAGCGATTAATATATTCGCTAATATATATACTCTCGATCTTTTCGTTTTCAACGCGTTCTAGATATACTTTCATTTGATAAACACTATAAATGACATCTGCGACTTCTACAAGTTCTGCGATTTCTAATACTCCACCAATTGCTGCTCTTTTAACATGAGGTCTAATATCAGTGATGCCCCCAAATGGAGCATCTCCCATCCGATAAAGTAGTTTTAAAGCTTCATCTGTTTCATTTAATAAAGTTTCAATTTTATTAATATCAACTTGAATAACGATTTCAGTTATTGCTTCTTTTCCTAAACTTGAGCTGGCAAAATTAGATAGGATATTGAGAATTTTATCAAATTCTAATGTTTTATTACTTATATTCATATTAAAACCTCCAGACATATTTTATTTTACCAAAAAGTTTGTTAAAATAATAGTACTAATTAATGAGGTGAGTAAAATGGGAACCATTTCACTAGAAGTTAATGAAGACACTTTGGCAAAAATGCATAAATTTTATCATGACAACCTAATCACTAGTTCGAATCAATATGTTTTATTCTCTGCGAAAACACTTAATTGTACTATTACCGCATATAAATCAAAGAAAGTTTTATTTCAAGGGCAAGCAGCTGATACTGAAGCTCAAATGTGGAAAACGAATGAATTAGATGACGCTTTTTATCTTGAAAGCATCGGTAGTGATGAAGTTGGTACAGGAGATTACTTCGGACCAGTAGTTGTTTGTAGTGTGTATTTAAGTAAAGAAAAAGTTTCAATAATAAAAAATTATCAAGTAAATGATTCAAAACAATTAACTGACACTTATATAAGACAATTAGCTCCACTTTTATATAAGCAATTACCCTATTCTTTACTTGTGGTTACAAATGAAAAATATAATGACATGATGAATAACAAAAACATGAATTTAAATAAAATGAAAGCATTGCTTCATAAACAAGCAATTAGTAATTTAACAAATAAATACCAAAATAAGCAAGTTATAATAGACCAATTTTGTTCAATAGCTAACTTTAATAAATATACAAATGACAACACCTTTTCGAAAAAGGTTACCTTTTCGACAAAAGCTGAAGCTAAATATGCCTCTGTAGCCCTTGCTTCTATTATGGCACGATATAAGTTTTTACTTGAAATGGATAAATTATCAAAAATATATCATCTTAATTTGCTTAAAGGTGCTTCAAATAAAGTCGATTTACAAGCAAAAGAATTAGTTAAGCGGTACGGAAAAGAAGTGTTAGCAAAAATCGCAAAATTACATTTTAAAAATACATCAAGAATATAAAAAGAGCAAGTCTCTGTGAGAGAATCTTGCTCTTTTTCTTACTGAAATTCAAGTTTAATCTTTGATATATTTAGCGGAGTTTCTAATTCGATAAGTAAATTAAAATAATTTGAGATAAATTGCTTATAACCTGTCGCCTCAATTACGATTGTATCCCTCCTATAGTAAAATGTTAACTCTATTTTATCATAACTATAATTATCCTTTTGTAGAAATTTGTCGAATAAATAAAAAAGTCTAAGCATTTTACTTAGACTTAATCATTTTCATTAGAATCCTCTTTTTCCTCTGGCTTTCATCTTCTTAGTGACACTTGGTTTCAAGTAATATTGACGTTTGCGGGCCTCAGAAAGGGTACCTGCACGTGCAACATCGTTCTTAAAACGACGTAAAGCATCTTCTAATGATTCATTATTTCGAACTATTGTCTTTGCCATAATTTTTATTCCCTCCTTCCGCACACAAACAAATATACAAAAATTATACCGCAAAATCACAAAATAGTAAATAATATTTTCGATATTTCTTAGATTAATTCACCTAAAGTGACAGGATAGGTCGTATTTTTAATTAAAACCTGACACTTTTGTCCAATTTTAGCAGAATTTGCTAAAGCCTTTACTTTTATATAATTTGCAGCATGGCCAATTAGATACATTTTATTATCAGAAAATTCTTCCTCAAAAATGACATCGATTACTTTATCTTTAAATTGATTGATATATTTCTGTGCTAATTGATTAGATAATGTCAAAAGTTCATTGACCCGGATCGATTTTGTAACTTCTGAAACTTGATTTGGCATTTTTGCAGCTTTAGTTCCAGAACGTCGAGAATATGGAAAAACATGAAGTTCACTAAAACCAATATTTTTAATAAAATTATAGGTTTCAGTAAATTCTTCATTAGTTTCACCTGGAAATCCGACAACGACATCAGTAGTTAGGGCAATGTTAGGAAATACTTTCCTGATTTCATTTATCTTTTCAAGATATTCATTAGTAGTATATTTACGGTTCATCCGCTCTAGAACAGAATTAGAACCAGATTGTAGGGGAACATGTAAATGATTCGCTAAAATTTGCGATTTTTTCATCACATTTATCATTTTATCATCAATTTGTGATATTTCAATTGATGATATTCTTAACCGTTTAATTCCTTTGACTTCTTTTTCAATATCAAGTATTAAATCAGCTAAATCATAGTTCTCAAAATCAATCCCATAACCCCCCGTATGGATACCGGTTAGGATAATTTCTAAATGACCGTGGTCAACTAGATTTTGTGCTTCTTTAATTACCGATATTCGGTCTTTAGAGCGCATTTTTCCTCTCGCAAACGGAATAATACAATATGTACAAAAATTGTTACAACCTTCTTGAATCTTTAAATTAGCTCTTGTACGGGACTCATAATTGATTACCGGAATATTTTCAAATTTTACATCACGAAAGACATCTTTAATATATGTAATTGGGATTCGAGTTTTACGAAATTTATTTACTAAATCGACAATTTGCTCTCTTCCACTTGTCCCAATTATAATATCAACACCTTCAATTTGGGCAATTTCATTGGGCTTTGTTTGAGCATAGCAACCAGTAACGCAAATAATCGCTTCGGGATTTTTTCTGATTGCTCGCCTGATTATTTGACGACTTTTTTTATCTCCTGTATTTGTGACAGTACAAGTATTTATGATATAAACATCTGCTATTTCATCAAAACTAACGCGCTTATAACCTGAATTTAAAAATAATTGACTGATCGCTTCAGTCTCATAATTATTTACTTTACATCCTAAAGTATAAAAAGCAACCGTAGGCATAATATCATCCTTTCAATTCTAGTTCATACGATATTGCTGACAAGATAAAAAGTGGTGCAGTTTCTGTTCTAAGGATTCGCTTTCCTAATGAAATAGTAATAAAATTATTTGCAGTTAATAATGCTAATTCCTTGTCACTTATTCCACCTTCTGGGCCAATAAAAAAAAGAATTTTATCATTAGCATTTAGCTTTTCTAATAATTGTGGTAGATTCTGATAATTTTTTGCAGTAGCTCTTTCATAGGCAACACAACAATAAGTAAACGTTTTACTATAAGCGATTAATTCATTTAGTGTCATAAAATTAGTAACATTAGGAATCATTAGGCGCTCTGATTGTTCTGCAGCTCCCTTGGCAATTTTGAAAAAACGGCTTAATTTTTTCCTGCTTTTATCGCCATCTACTTTAACTAATGAACGGTCGCAAAGTACGGGGATCAATTCCCTAACTCCAAGTTCTGTAGCCTTTTGAATAATAAATTCAAATTTATCAACTTTAGGCATACCTTGCGCGATCGTAACATTAACACCTAATTCATGGTTTTCTTCGACTTTATTTAACAGTTCACATAAAACAAATTCATTAGTAAGAGTTTCAATAATTACCTGATAAACTAATTCACCATTTGATAGAAAAAATTTATCACCACGTTTCATACGCAGAACATTTTTTAGATGATGAAAATCATCACCAGTAATTTTAACATATTTATCATTTTCATTAAAGTTAATAAAGTAGCGT
Organism: uncultured Haloplasmataceae bacterium; assembly: GCA_937919135.1. Classification (GTDB taxonomy): domain Bacteria; phylum Bacillota_I; class Bacilli_A; order Haloplasmatales; family Haloplasmataceae; genus CALFRW01. The sequence goes on along the minus strand of CALFRW010000189.1, from coordinate 20,563 downwards.
TGCATATTACACCTGCCATCAATAATTTATAAAAGCATATCAATTATAGCATATTTTTCGCAAAGAAAAAACTCACACTTTTGTGTGAGTTAAATTATCTTATCCTTTTTTAAAACTTGAACAAAGGCGTTTACCACTATTGGGTCATACCAAGTACCAGAATATTTAAGAATTTCGTTTACAGCTTCTTGTTGCGTAATAGCCTTACGGAAAGGACGATCATTAGTCATCGCATCATAAGCATCAGCAACTGAGATTATTCTTGCCTCAAGTAAAATCTCTTCTTCTTTTAACCCCTTAGGATATCCTGTACCATTATATTTTTCATGATGTTGAATAACAATTCCACTTGCGTCTATATACTTGATTTTTTTCACATATTTTGCACTGTGAATTGGATGTTTTTTCATTTCTGCTAATTCTTCTCGTGTTAATTTATCAGCTTTTACTAAGATATCATCATCAATAGAAATCATTCCTAAATCGTGGAATAATGCACCTACTGCTAAACCAGAAAGTTTACCACGGTCAATATTCATTTCTAGTGCGATTTTAACAGCTAAGTTTTGAACTCTTTCACAATGATTTAGTGTATACTTATCCTTTTCATCTATTTCTTGATTAATCTGATGAAGCGTAGAAATAACTTCTCCAATATAATGGAAAATTGGTTGTGGAGATACAAATAAGACTTTTGAATTAATATTTACATTAAAGGTACATGTATGATCTATATCTTTAACATAAATATAATCTCCAGAATGAATTTTTTGATTTTCTTCATAACCAGTAAATTCTAATTCTCCTTCTAATACGTAAAAAAATTCAATTAATACCGATCTGTCTTTTTTGGGGTATACATCAAAGGTGCTTCCTGCTTTTAATTCTTGAACCATAACTTCAACTCCACCATCAGCAGCTAGTAATCTTAACTCTGAATATGGTAGTTGAACTCTATCTAATGCATCATTTGCATTAAAAATTGATAATCCCTTATATTTCATCTAAAAAATTCCCTCCCTATAAAAGAACTTTAATTTATTCTATTATACATAAATTAACAAATTTTTACAAGATGAAACTTAATTATTTAGGAATGCGACTATTAAAACCCAGTTATTTTCTGATTTAGTTTCAATGATGGTAAAATCATTTGCTTCCAAATCAGATATAATCATCTCTTTTTGACAAGCTAAAATTCCTGAAAAAATAATTATTCCGTGATTAATTAATATTCTTTTAATATTCAGCAAATTTTCTTTGAGAATTTCATAAGTAATATTCGCTACAATTAGTGATACTTCGTGTTCAAATTTACTTATTGGTATATTTGAATAGATAATTTCTGCATTATTTAATTTAGCATTATAAATTGCATTCTTAAGCGCAGAATTATCACAATCCAGCGCATAAACTGTATTTATCCCGTATTTTTTCCCGATAATTGCAAGTATCCCTGAACCACAACCAAAATCAAGCATCGTATCGACTTTATCTAAATATTTTAACAAGCCCCGAATCGCTTGCTGAGTGGTAATATGATGCCCCGTGCCAAAACCTAAACCAGGCTCAATTATTATATAATTTCTATTATCATCATGGACCTTATGTCTTGGTGTTATTATTGATAAACTATTATTGATTTTAATTTCGGAAAACTCTTTATAATCTTCCTGTTTATCATGATAATCCTCAACAAAATACTTAGATAATAGTTTGAGCTTATTGTGCTTAATAAAGGCGTTAAACTGCGGTAGAAAATCGATTTCATAAAAATATGCCGTAACAATAACCCCCTTAATTGGGTACGATTTATTATCTAAGGTATATATTTCACCATAGTGATTAAGGTTAACATTTGGTTTTTCGTTGATTGTTGTCCCAAGACAATTATGTTTAAAGAAAAAGTCACTTATTAATTCTAAATCAATTTGGCTTACATGACATACTAATATTTGATAGTTCATACAATCACCTTATATATAAGAAAAATCATAAGCATAGCTTACGACTTTTCTTCAATCTATTTATTATTTCTCCGGAAAACATTTTTAATTTTATCAAATAAAGTATCATTATCTGTTTCAATTTTTGCTAACTCCTCAAATAATGCCCTTTGTTTAGATGTTAAATTTTTCGGAGTAATTACTTTTACGATTACATATTGATCGCCATAATTTCCGGATCTTAGACTTTTTACGCCTTTATTTTTAAGTTTAAATTTTGTTTGTGATTGTGTTCCAGCAGGTACAGTTAAAACAACATTTCCATGTATTGTTGGAATCTCAATATCAGCACCTAATGCAGCTTGCGAGAATGTTACTGGTAACTCACAATAGATATCATTTCCATCACGTTGGAAGAATTCATCTGGTTTTACATTAAAATAGACATATAAGTCACCCGTTGGTCCACCATTAATACCAGCATTTCCTTTGCCAGATAAGCGGATTTGTTGACCATCATTAATTCCTTCAGGAATTTTTATTTTAATCACTGAACTACGGCGAGTTTTACCAATCCCACCACATTCATTACATTTTTGCTTAATTACTTTACCAGTTCCATGACAATCTGGACACTCATGCTGAGTTTGAACTCTACCTAATATTGTTTGTTGAACACTGGACACAACACCGCGTCCTTTACAACGAGAACAGGTTGTAACATCACTTTTTGAGCGTGCACCTGTTCCTGCACAGCGCGTACACTCTTCATCTCTTTGGAGATTAATTTCTTTTTCAGTACCAAAACATGCCTCTTCAAAAGAAATTGTCATTTGAATTCTAATATCTTCGCCTTTTCGTGGGCCCGTAGAACGTCTTGAACTACTCCCGCCGAAGCCACCAAAAAACTGTTCAAATATATCACCAACATCACCAAAACCACCAAAATCCCCGAAACCTTGACCAAATCCTTGACCATCAACACCAGCATGACCAAAACGATCATAATTAGCTCTTTTATCAACATCAGATAAAACATCATATGCTTCTTGAACTTCTTTAAATTTATCTTCTGCTCCTGGTTCCTTATTAACATCAGGGTGATACTTTTTAGCTAGTTTACGATATTGTCTTTTAATTTCATCTTCTTGTGCACCTTTTGCTACTCCTAATACATCATAATAATCTTTTTTACTCATGTCTTCACCTCCAAGTTCATTTTAAAAGTCAAAGCCACAGCTTTGACTTTTAGAATGGAGTATTATTTATTTTACATCCTCGTAATCTGCGTCGACTACTTCGCCTTCTTCTGCTTCATTATTATTATCATTTGCTCCTGTATCTTGAGCATTTTGACTTGCTTGTTGATAAACTTTTTGAGCTAATTCTTGAGCTATTTTCTCTAATTCTTCTTTTTTCGTTTTAATTTTATTTAAATCATTATCGTCGATAGCTTTTTGAAGTTCATTTCCTAATGTCTCGACCTTCTTTTTCTCATCTTCAGTAACATTATCACCTAAATCTTTAACTGCTTTATTAGCTGCGAAGATTAAACTAGAAGCTTCATTCTTGATTTCGACTTCTTCAGCACGACGTTTATCCTCTTCAGCATGTTCTTCCGCTTCTTTAACCATTCGATTTATTTCATCATCTGATAAACCACTACCAGATTGAATTGTAATTGATTGCTCTTTATTAGTACCTAAGTCTTTGGCTTTTACATTCACAATTCCATTGGCGTCGATGTTAAAAGTTACTTCTATTTGGGGTATTCCTCGTGGTGCAGGAGGTATATCAGTTAATTGAAAGCGACCTAATGTTTTATTATCACTAGCCATTTTTCGCTCTCCTTGAAGTACATGGATGTCAACAGCAGGTTGATTATCTGATGCAGTTGAAAAGACTTGTGACTTAGATGTCGGAATTGTTGTATTCCGTTGTATCAATACGGTGTTTATTCCACCTAATGTTTCAATTCCAAGTGATAAAGGAGTTACATCCAATAATAATACGTCTTTTACATCTCCAGCTAAAACCCCACCTTGAATAGCAGCACCCATTGCAACAACTTCATCAGGATTTACACCTTTAGAAGGTTCTTTTCCTAATTCTTTCTTAATCAAATCAACAACTGCTGGAATTCTAGTTGAACCACCAACTAAGAGAACCTTATCAATATCATTCGCTGTCATATTTGCATCTTTTAATGCTTGACGGACAGGTTTTTTTGTTCTTTCAACTAATTCATTTGTTAATTCATTAAATTTAGCTCGTGTTAAAGTCATTTCTAAGTGTAAAGGTCCACTAGATCCCATTGAAATAAATGGTAGTGATATTTGTGATTCCATTACACCAGATAATTCCTTTTTAGCTTTTTCAGCTGCGTCTTTCAAACGTTGAGTTGCCATTTTATCTTTTGATAAATCAACACCATAATCACGTTTGAACTCTGCAACTAACCAATCGATAATATTTTGGTCAAAATCGTCTCCACCTAGTTTATTATCGCCACTAGTCGAAATAACTTCAAATGTACCATCAGCAAGTTCTAGTATCGATACGTCAAATGTACCTCCACCTAAATCAAATACAAGGATTGTTTCTTCCTTTTCATTTTTATCTAATCCATAAGCAAGTGCAGCTGCTGTTGGTTCATTAATAATTCTTTTTACATCTAATCCAGCAATTCTACCAGCATCTTTTGTTGCTTGGCGTTGTGCGTCATTAAAATATGCAGGTACAGTGATAACAGCTTCTGTAACTTTATGTCCTAAGTAACTTTCTGCAGTTAACTTTAAATTTTGTAAAATAAATGCTGAAAGTTGCTCTGGAGAGTATTCCTTACCCTCTGCTGTTTCACGGTGCTTAGTCCCAACGTGACGTTTAATAGACATTACAGTATTTTCTGGATTGGTAATCGCTTGCCTTTTAGCAATCTCACCAACTAATTTTTCTCCTTTTTTAAAAGCTACTACTGATGGAGTTGTTCTTCCTCCTTCAGGATTCGGGATAACAATAGCTTCACCATTTTCCATTACAGATACACAAGAATTTGTTGTACCTAAATCAATACCAATTATTTTTCCCATTGTTTTATTCCTCCTTATTTGCATTATCTTCGTTATTTTTAACTGTTGTACTAACTTTTACTTGAACGGGCTTTATAACTCGCTCTTTATAGATATATCCTTTTTGCACTATTTCAAGAATAATATCTTTTTCTTTCGCTTCTGTTTCAATTAATTCTGTTACTTCATGAAACCTTGGATCAAAATGTTCATCAACATTTGCTTCAATTTCTTGTAAACCATCATTTTTTAAAGTATCAAAAATCAAATTATAAATCATTTCAAATCCCTTTAAAAAATTATTAAACGTCTCATCGTCTGATTGTAATTTTAGTGCCCCCTCAAAGTAAGACATTGGAACTAATAATTGTTTAATTAAATCACTTGAAGCGTATTTACGATCAATTTCATATTGTTTATTACGATTAATCGTGTCTGCAAGAACCCGTTTTAATTTATCAATTTCTGCCTGTAAAAGCGAGATTTCCTCATCTATTGCGTTTTCCTCTTCTGGGATCATTTCTTCGACCGCTTCAGTTTTAATTTCTACTTCTTTTTTCTTTCCCACTATTACACCTCCTATTTATATAGTTGCGAGATATTTTTCGCTATATATTCTAGTAGTGGTATTACTTTTGAATATTCCATTCTGGTCGGACCTACGACCGCAATTGTTCCATATTCGTCTTGCGCAATTTTATATGGTACGGTAATAACCGTACAATTTCGCATCGCATCAATATGATTTTCTTGTCCAATTCTTACTTGTAAACCTCTTTCATTTGCTTGAACAATCTTAAGCATCTGCTTATCTTCTAATGCCAACATCAATTTATGGAGTTTGTTAATATCTTGAAATTCTGGTTGATAAAAGATATTACTACGTCCTGATAAATAATACTTATCGTTTGCTAAGGTTGAGAATGCTTCTAATATTGAATCAATAAGTTTTTCATAATAATTCATAAATTGTTTAAAATATGGTTTAATTTCATAATTAAGCTTTTCTGGTATTTCTGATACCAAACAATTAACTAAGGTTTCATTCATCAAATGAATGACCTTTTCAACCTCTTTAATATTAATTCCATCTTGAATTACGAGGTTTCTACTTTCCACATGTCCTCGATCCGTAATTAACACTAAAACAGCATTCTTTTCTGATAGTGGAACAAACTCAAATTTTTTAACACGGCTTTGATTTGCATTCGGTCCTAAAACAATCGAAGTATAATTTGTAATTTCTGATAATATTTTAACAGCTTCTTTTATCGCTTCCTCTCTTTCAAGATTCTTCTTGGTGAAGAGTTCACTAATTGGTGAAAATTCAGTAGTATCGACATCTGAATATTCCTGAATATAGTCAACATAAAAGCGATAACCTTTTTCACTAGGTACACGTCCACTAGAAGAATGTGTTTTCTCAAGATAGCCCATTTCCTCTAAATCAGCCATTTCATTACGAATTGTCGCAGGAGAATAAGGAAGATGTTCCATCTTTGATAACGTTCGCGATCCTATTGGTTCAGCCGTTTTTACAAATTCTTCGATAATTGTAATTAAGATTATAATTTGTCTTTCAGATAACATCTCATCACCTCATTAGCACTCAAATAAGTTAAGTGCTAATAGTATTATAAACATTTCCAATAGCACTGTCAACAATTGAGTGCTAAATTTATCAATTTATTTTATGTTAATTCATTAATTATCATACTTTTTTATGATAAAGAAAAAAAGTTGCTAAAAATTAGCAACTAAAATAAGTAATTTAAAGAAAAATCATTACCACTAAGACGATAAAATAAATCATTAAACTTATACATTCCACTTGGAGCTATTACTTCCTTTATCACAAAGTCAGCAAACCTTTGATAATCAAATTGAACACCAAATTTATCATGATATATCTTAAATATGGCCTCACATAATACATCTCCCATTAAATAATTATGTAAATAAATTGGATGAGTTGTAAAGTGAATTCGATTTGCCCACGGAACTTCTTTATCAGAGTAATCTTCACCATATAATTCCTGATAATTTTCATGGTATAACAAATAAATATCATCTAAACTAGAAATATTTTTTTGATAAAGTCGATGTTCGAAAAATATATCATTTAGCGCATTTAAGGTATTTATCTTTTTAAATTGTTGTAATTCTTCAAACTGTTCGCTAACATCGTTATTAAAAAAACGTTGATAAAAGTCTTTATTATAGATAAAGGTTTGAAACAAATTTGCAATACCTTCACAGACAATACCGCTAAGTCCATAGTTAATGATTTTATCATCGGGATCTAATAAACAAGAATGAACAGCATGGCCTGTCTCATGTAGTAAAACATTATATTCATAAAACTTATTCTTTACATTAGCTAAAATACGGGTATCTTTAGCAGTCTCAATCGGAAAATTATATCCCCATTCAGATTTATTAGCACGAGAAAAAATATCATAAGTGATATTATATTTAGTTAAATCGATATTAAATAGTTTAAAAAAGTCACATAGTACTTGGTAGTAGTTACTCATATCAACTGTACTATTCCATAAAGGAGCAATTTTCCCCATTATATAGCTCGTATCCCAAGGATAAATCTTATCGTCATCAAGGTATTTTAATGCATAAGCTTGACGCATTTTTTTTATTCTTGGCAAAATTTTATGAAAATCCTCACGCCAATTATCAAACAATTTATCTGGTAGTTCATTCTCTGCTAATTTGTACTTAACATAATTCTCATAATTAGCTTTTTGGGCATATTTTTTTCGTAGTTCAACTAACTTAATAAACCCATTATCTACCAGAGGTTTATTTATCTGGGTATAACAGTTAAAAGCTGCTTTTCTTTTTTCTCGATTATCATTTAGGGAAATAATTTGATTTAACTCTACTGAAGAAACAGTTTTACCATCAAGCGTGTAACGAAATGAATTTAATAACTGCGATAATTCATTTTCTAGTTCATTAATCTTTAATTGGATTTCATTTAATTCTGGAGTTAAATGATACGGTTTAAATAAATTATGCATAATTTCAAGTTTTCGTTTATCTTTTGGATTACTAGTACGATTAAGGCGCGTTTTAAGTTTTTTAAAATAGCTTTTATTTTGTAAGAGTTTACTAATCCGCTTTTGATTATCCATAACCCCAAAATCAAGACCTGTTGTATAAAGTGTCCATCCTAATCTACCAGACATGACATTTAAATTATATAATTCATTAAAAATTTTATTTACTTTTTCCACTTTAACCTCTCCCTTTGGTATTTACCTTATAACCACAACTTTTTATCGCCTTAACAGCTAAGACATCGAGTGCGTCAACATAGTTAAAATTATTGTTATTATAGTCATTAATCGCAATTGATAATTCTGTACAAGCAATTATAAAAAGGCAATTATTATTTCTAGCATTTAAAGCTAACAAGATATCGTTTAATTTATTTCGACAATAATCTAAGCTCCCCTTATTTTTTATCCTGGTAATAAGTTCCATGATTTCTTGTTGGAAACTTGCTTCAGGATTATCTTGATAATCACCATATATCTTAGAACATGCTGTCCCGTTCGTTCCAATTATCATAAATTTTTTATCGGGATACTTTTTTTCAACATAGCGTTTTGTTTCCTCTACCATATTAATAAAATGCATTTTTTCAAATTTTAGATATTGGTCGACAAAAGCATGTGCTGTATTACATGGAATAAGGTAATTTCTTACGCCTAAGTTTTTTAATTCAATAATAGCTTCATTAATGAATCCAAGCGGCAAGAATTCCTAAATCGTACATTGATGTCTCCTTTTAATCTTCAAATGAAAGCAGTGATATACTATTAATCTCTTCAACTTTATTAAATAAATCCATTGTTTCTTGATATTTATTTGTAGTTTCAATCGTTAATTCAACATTATCATTTTTTATATACTTTGATTTAACTTTTATCTTTTTGTTACTCGTTATTGTATTTACTCGTTCATCAAGTGATTTATGGTAATTTACGACTATTATATATGTTCTGTAATGCAAACGAAAGTTTGTTAAACAATATAAAATAATACCGATTATTAATGATCCTAGTATCGCAATCAAATATTGCATCGCTCCAATCGCAAAACCAGCACTTGAGGCCCACAACACATAAACAATATCGAGCGGATCTTTTAAAGAAGAACGAAAACGTACAACTCCAAGCGTTCCTAACATTCCTAATGTAATCACTAAATTATTAGTACTAACCGTTAAAATTATTATTGTGGTTAAAAGGACGATAATCACAAGTGACATATTAAATGTATAACTATAGACTGTAGCTTTAAAGGTAATTTTATAAATCATAAAAATATACATTCCTACAATAAATGCGGCAAATAAAGCGACAATTAATTCCAAAACAGAAATCGAATTAATCACAATCCGATTAAATAATTCGATAATCGAATCACTAGCTAAAAATAAAATCATGCCTTTCATATTTGAACTTCCTCTCCAAGTGAATGTTTATAACAGATTATATATTTTGAAATTGACTTTTTTTGAATCGAATCGATTGAAAACAGTTTTCGTAAATACATCGGTAAAAAATGATTATATTTTATTTCCATAACAATTTCATCTAATACTGGAGTATTTGCTAAAGGTTTTTCACTATAAAAAATAGCCCTTGAATAAGTTATATTTTTATCAAATGTTACTCTAATATTATTAAATGGTAATATATAGGGCTCACGTCGATATTCTATCGTTATTAATGGCCTTAATAATCTTACCTTCATATTAAAAATTAACTCTTCAATTAATGGTTCTTTACGCTCAGAAATCAAATCATAATTTCCATTAATTATTTCTAAATACTCTGCTTTACTAATGATAACCGACCTTTTATAACCTTGCTCATTATCTTTAACTTTTTTTTCAAGCTTAATTATATCAGTATTTAAATTATACAACCTTACCCGATATTTATATCGCTCTTTTAAACCTTGCAAATTGTCTTGGACCGATTTTTTTAGATAATCGTCAAAATAGACACTTCTTACTAAGTATTCCTTATCATCTGAGCAATTATTATCAACCTTAAAGATTTTTTCAATGCGCTTTTTAATAATTTCATACTGACGAAAACTTATTAAATGTTTTTCTTCATTTCGGTAAATCATTTTTTCCACCGATAAAATATTGTAGTTCCACTAATGACAATAACTAATACACTAAATGAGATAAAAAGGGGATAATAGTTGGGGTTAAGTGTCGCAATTTCATCACTGTTATCGATTATCGGATTACCTTCTTCATAAACGGGGGTAATGCTCGTATCTTTATCTAAAGCAATTTTTAAATACGGAGTTTCTAGACCATCAATAGCCTTATTATTACTTACCCAGTGTTTAAACCGATATCCAGACTTTGGATAAGCATTAATTTCTATCGGAATATCTTGAAAATAACTTCCCGTCCATAAATCATTAGTAATATCAAGTGAGTTTAAGGCTATACTTCCATTTTCATTAAGATTAATCGTTAGAAGATATGTACCCGATAAAGCAAAGTAATCAACAATATGCTTGCGCATATAAAAAGGACGATTATTAGCAAATACTTTCATTAAATCAATATTTTCCCTAAGTTCAGGTTCATTTGGTAAGTGCCAACGGTCAATATGATCTTGTAGATAAGGATAAATAGATTGCTCAATATTTTCTAATTTCTCGGAAACCACAGTTTCTAAAAATGCAGTGTTTAATAAATCAGCAAAGCGGTTGATAAAATAAAGTCTAAATTCATCACTCCCAAGCATTTTCCTTAACATAAAAGTAGAATCTTGGTAATTAGGAGCAAATGTCGGTAAAGTATCGCGGTCATTAACTTTTTTTGCACCATGATAATCAAGACCAGTATTATATACTAAACCATTCCGATCATAAGGAGCATAAATTTTACCTTTTTCATTATAGAAAAAGCTCATATCTGTATCATATAACAGATACCGCCATCTACCATCAGTTTCTTGATATTTAGAATCATATTCAGTTTTAGTACGCCAAATTTTAACGTTTTTTCCTGGTTGATCAACATTCATATAATAAATTTGAGCTATACTGTAATCAGCAAAATTATTAACATCTAGTTTTGTCTTAACATACTCGTAATTGTCACCAAAGTTAAGGTCCTTACTATTCAAAAACTCTCGTAATTTTAAATAATCTCGATCACTACCATACACTAAAGTGTACTTATCAGAAATCATATCAATATCTTCTGCTTCATAATGATTGTATAAATAATCATCATCAAAACGGTCTCTAATCATGTATAAACCCCAATATTCACCATTAAGAAATAGCATAACTGGTTGATAATACTGGATATCGACATTTGTATAATCTTTTAATAAACTTTGTAAAAAAGCATCTCTAAACGGTACATGTTGCCAATCGGAACCCCCATTTCGGAGAATAAAATTACTAAATTTATCAACTTCTTTATCAGGAAACAATTGATAATTGAAGTATCCGCTTTCACCGCGAGCATAAATCCTTAGGGCTTTATTTGGTGCTGATCTTGAAGCACCACCATGGACCCTAATTCCTACCTTATCTGCAAAACCTGAATTATTTTCAGCAAAGTATTCAATATACCCTTCTCTTTCCCAGGCTTCACCGCGCTCATGATAATTTCGTTTTTCATCATCATAATAAAATATTCCCATCTCTTCATCGAGTAAGTTCGCTTCGGTTGTTGAAAGTGAAACAATTGGAATATCGTAATCCAATTTATCATCAACAAAAAAAGTATGGGTCACGATTTCACTTTGCTTATTTCCTTGATATGCGATAGCTTTAATTACAATACCTTTAAATACATCATCTTTTGGTTGATACCAATCAATTAGTTCTGAATACTTACTCGATAGATTGTCACTACGATAAATCTGTTTATCAATCAAAATTCCTTCTTGATATACTTGTGAATTTTTTGTGGGAATTGAACCATCAGTCGTATAGTAAATTGTAGTGTCTATACTTGAACTAAGCTTTAAAGTAAATCCAGCTTCATATACACCTCCACTATGAGAAAAATGCGGTGAAAGTGGTAGGTTCAAAGCATCTAGATTTGAACTATTAGGAGTTATTCGCACATCATTAAAGATTTTCCACGTAGCATCACCATCTTTAACTCTACCATATGAAGCATCATCGCCAATTCTTTGCACATCAATTTCATCGATAATCGTATTTTTATCAGGCGCTACTAATAATAAGGTCTCACCGTAAGAGCTTAAACGAAAATTTAAATGATATTCATTAGGGGGATAGATTTTATTTTTTCCCGAGGCAAATAATAAATAATGACTCTTAGCTGAAATAAAAAAATTTCGCGGAAATTCCCATTTTGTTAAGTCTAATACATCATCTGTAAGATAATAACCTGCTAAATTTACTTCTATATCATTTGGATTATATAGTTCTATCCAATCACTATATTCTCCATCATAATCAGTAATACTATTTTTGTTAGAGCTCATAACTTCATTGATATATACTGTATGAAAATTAATATTTGCATTTTTAGAAAAGTAAATAAAAATGACAATTAATGAAAGAAGCATAAATGTTGAGATAAAAAAAATTGTCTTTTTCATTGAAATCCCATCCTATCAAGGTATATATTTGTCATATTTTATCATATCATAAATTTTCTTTTTATTGAATACTTGAAAAGAAAGATTTTAATGAAAAAAAAAGGTGTGTTCCACCTAATTAATTGTTTTATGATCTGTTTTTTTAGTTCTTTTAAACTCATAAATCACAAAAAGGATTGCACCAAATGTTATTGACATATCAGCAGTATTTAATATCCCCGTCCGAAAATTTGGACCGATTCCAAAGTTTAAAAAGTCAATTACTTTCCCATAATTAAAGATTCGATCCTGAATATTAGCAACTCCACCAGCTATTATAGAGGTAAGATAGATAATAGCTAGTTTATCATTTTCACGGTAAATACAATATAAAAAACCAAGTACTAAAAATACTAAAGGAAGAATTATTAGTAATAACGGTTGTAAAATGTCTGATAGATTCGAGCCCATTCCGAGAAACGCACCTTCATTTTCAATATATGTAAGCCTAAATAGGTCTCCTAAAAAACGATAATCCTTGCCTTGTAAATATTTAACTGCTAGTAATTTTGTTATCCGATCTATTATATAATTAATAAAAAATACAATAAACATTAATTTCAACTTATCTCTTAATTTCACAGACTAGTTCCTTTCTATTTTAATTTTCACTATTTTATGATATCATAAAAGCAATTCAAAATGAATTTATTTAACACAATATTATATTTTTATTTTATGAGATTATTAAATAATGAAACAAAAAGAGGGATAATATGAATAGTTATAGCGTAAATTCACTTTTTAAAAGTAAATACACAACAAAGACTCTTAAAACCTTATTAAATAAAGTGACAAAAAATGACTTGGTTATAACTTTAGAATTAATGACAGGAAATCAAGTTAGCTTAACAAAAAGCGAACTTGTTAACTTTTATTTAGAAAACTATCAGACCTTGTTAGAAGGTGTGATTCCTACTTTTACTAAAGAAATGATTGATTTTATAAATCTTCTCCTTAAGAATCACGGTGAGATTGAATTTAATGATAATATGGACCCCAATTTAATCCTGATGCTAAAACTATATTTAATTGCTTTTCCTGTTACTAAAACTAAGCAAAATATTATCGTTATGCCAACAGAAATTTTTCAATTTTTTAATTTCTTTTCATTTTCAGAAATAGCTGAAGTGCTAAACGCTAATGATTTGGTAATTAAATATACTCGCGGAATCTTATCATATTACGGATATTTTGAAATTGATATAATCTTCAAATATATTAAAGAATATGAAAACCTTGACTTAAATGATGAAGATTACCTTATGGTATTAACTAATGATGGGTTTATTTATGGTTACGATATCGCTTATAATCATGTGCTTCATTATAATGTTGAAGAAATTGAAAATTTCTTCTTAACCCGTAAAAAATATGAGACATTAGATTATTATCATTTAACAAAAAATCAAATCATAAATGATTTACAAATAACCCCCGAAGAAGAAGAGATTTTATATTTTTATGAAGCAAAGCTTTTTATGCCTAAAGATTTCGCAATTGAAAGTTTATACCTCCTTAGGGAAACGATAAGATTAGAAATATCTTTAGATGAAATTAAAACATTACTGAAAAACTTTGATATTTCGCAATATGAGTATAAACAATTAGAAAAACTGGTGGAATCACTTTATTATAATTCACGACTTTGGACATTAAAAGGTAATACTAGAAATGAACTTAAAATCCCTAAAATGATTAAGTTTTCGCTAAAAAAATAAATCCGAATAAAACCGGATTTTTTTATTACTAGAGAAACTTTTCAAAAACTTCATTACCATAAAATAAACCTTGATGAGTAAGTTTAATCCTCTCACTAATCTCGATCCAATTATTATTCACTAAATATGATAATTCTTTCTGAAAATATTCCCGGACATCAATATTATAAGTTTTATTTAATTCATTTATTGATAAGCCATCAATTAATCTCAATCCTAACAAAAATGCTTCTTTTAATTGCTCATTCTTATTTAAAATATCTTTTTTGATTACGGGAAATTGGTGATTATTTACCAATTGTAAATAGTGATTTACATGGTTTGAATTATAATATCTAATATTATTTAGATAGCCACTGGCTCCCATCCCAAAACCATAGTAATGTTTATTATTCCAATAAACCAAATTATGTCTTGATTGATAATTATTTTTCGCAAAATTGCTTATTTCATAATGTTGATAATTATTCCTTTTTAATGTTTCAATAACAATTTCATACATCTTAGCTTCTAAGTCATTTTCAATTAGAATTAACTTTTCATCATTAACCAGCTGGTTAAAAACTGTCTTATCCTCTAAAATTAATGAATAGTATGAGATGTGAGGAATATTTAACGCTTTAATATATCTTAAATCTTGCTTTAAATCATCAAGCGTTTGCCCTGGAATCGCAAACATTAAATCAATATTAATATTATGAAAATTAGCTTTTTTTAATAAATCTACTACTCGATAAACCATGTCGCATGAATGTTTACGATTGAGAATTTTCAATAAGCTTTCATTAAAAGTTTGTACCCCTAAACTGATTCGATTAATCCCGAGACGATGTAAATTTTCGACTAATCTTTGATTGACATGCTCAGGATTACATTCAATCGTAAACTCATAATTATCAGTTTTATAAAACAAGGCGATTACTTTTGCTAATTTATCAAACTGTGCTTGATTAAGGATTGAAGGCGTCCCTCCACCTAAGTAAATGGTTTCAATTTTTTCCTGAGGATGATACATTTTTACTTCTTCTAATAAGGCGTCTAAGTAAGCATTAATTTCTGTAGTTTTACTAACCTTTTTGGGAAAATCACAGTAAAAACAAACTCTTTCACAGAAAGGAATATGAATATATACACTTGTCATTATTAATTTAATCCTTTTTTACTTTTTCTTCTGACACTTAAAATTAGTAAAAATGTTAGTAAACCAAAATAGGCTATCAATCCTCCAACCATTAAATAGTTATAATAAGTTTGACCAGTCGTATATGCGACAATCGGAAAACTAAGGACGATCATCATCGGTATCCCGATTGGGGCAGCAATAGCACTTCCTAAAACAACTACATTATCAGCAGTATCAGTTTCTAAATCAGGATCAATTCCCCTAAGTAGAGCTAAACCAGTAGCGGCAACTCCCGTTAACATTCCAAACATTGCGACAATATAGTGATTTGAGTTATTCCGAAAAACATAGCGACCAAATTTAGTGATATAAATTAAAGTTGTAATCGCTCCAACTATCGCAAGTATTAATAAAATATCCCAATACTTTTTAATCGAGCTAATCTCTATTGACATTATTGAGGCGGTAATCATCACGTTTAATGCAAATGACGAAATATTATGCATCATATAATCATCTACTAAGGGTTTCGTTCTATGACCTTTAGCATCCAAATATCTTAAAAAGCCTCTTAATCCTAAAGCGATAAAAATGCCAAATAAATAACTAAAACCGAGAATTAAGTCGGCTAATGTTTTACCAATTGCACCTATTGGTAACATTAAATTATAAAAGCCTAATGATACTACATAGGTTAATAAAAAGACAAGTGAAAGCCAAACAACTTGAACAAGTAAATTATCATTATAGTTAATTTCATTTAAGGTTTCAAAAGTAACATGTTTTGATTTATAACCTTTTAAATCCCTAAGATTGACAACTTTGAGTTTATATTTACGAATATAATAATTAAGCAAGATTACTCCAACAATACCGCCAATGATAAAGCCTGCAGTCGCTAAGGTAATCCCGAACTGTTGAATATATCCAATTTCAGTTGCTACATCCCAGGAGTAACCAATTTGACTAGCAAGTCCTGGTCCTTGTCCAAAAGCTAAAGGTAATAAAAGCCCTAGTCCAATAAAGACATCTGGTTTATACGTTATTGAGATAATAAAAAGTACTAATAAACCGATTAGTCCTTGAAAAATATATGTTGCGACAATAAACATCCCCGAGTCAATCGACTGGCGATTTTGTTTACTATGTCGTTCAGTTAATGTCAAAGCTACAAAACCAATTATCATAAAATAGAACAAAATTGATTCATAAAAATTAGTGTCATACTGAACACCGAGATTAAATTTGTGATTAATCACAACGCCTCCAAGTAATTCAGGACCAAATAGTAAGCCTAAGAAACCAGCTAATAGTGATGTAGGTATGACAATTGATTTAAAAATTCCGATTTTTTCTTTAATCAATTTCGCAAAAAACATAAAGACAAAAACATAGACTAACATTAAGACTTGATACCAATCTGGTCGCATTATATATCCAACTTCCCTTCACGATTATTTCTCAGATAATTAATAATTTCTTTAATATAGACAATAGAAGCATTATTATGTAAAAATGGTTCAATCACAAATTCATGGCGCACTTTATTTTCATAAAATATTAATGTATTTTTGAAAGTAATACTCGCTTCTGAAATCTGATTATAAGCGATTTTCTTAAAAGTTCCTTTATCTTCAATAATAATATTTTGGGGATTAAGAAAGAAATTTATTAAAGTTGCTTTTTTTTCTTGTTCTTTCTTAAACTTGTAAGCTACATCAAAGAGTTTAATCGGTTCGATTTCATTGTTATTTAAATGGGTAAATAAATATTCTTTTTGAAATTTATTCCATATTACTAAATTATCATAAGGAAAATCACCTTCAATGAAACCATATTCATTGATTTTTCCCTGCGCAAAACAATTTTTACAAGTAAAAAAATCACCAGCTGAAAAAAAGCTATGAATACTTTTACAGTTTGGACAAACATAAATTACTCTTTCAATATACTCTGCCCGATCATTTCCAGATAGTTTTACCATCCGTTTTTTTTGATAATCGTAATCATTATGATATAACTTTTGATTTAAAACCTCATCAATTTCAGTAGGTGACATATTTTTTATCTCTTCACTAGTTAACATTAAATCAATTTCAATATCAACTCTCCCTTTATGGTTTGTTTTACTCCAACGGGAATCTGAAATATATGCACCTTTTAACTTTTGGCAATAGACCTTTACCCCTAAAAATTTAATTAATTTGGCAGTAGATTTAATTACCTCTTCAGATTTTCCGCACCAAGTGCGACCTCCCTCAGGAAATAAACCAACTGCGTTCCCCGCCTTTACTTCTTTCATCAATTGGCGAATTGAACGCATGTCAGCATAACGTTTTGTGATTGGAATAACGCGGGCAACTTTCATAAAAAAGCGTTTTAGTTTATTCTCAAAGTTAGCATCAGCTGCTACCCATTTAATTAACGGCTTAAAGTATACTAAGGCAATAATCGGATCAAAAGCCGTAACATGATTACCGATTAATAAAAATGGGCCTTTGTCATCTAGGGCTTCGTTTCTTATTAGCTTTAAGTTAAAGCGTCGATGAAGGTAAAACTTAACCGGTTTTCTAATTAACTGAAATGTGTAATAAGTCAAATCTTTACTTTTCAGGCTTTTTCCTTTCACTATTACATTCCCTTCTTTATCCAGTAGTCAATATCAGCAACAATCGCATCTAGTTTAACTCTATTTACATCATACCAATAAATATCGAGTTTATTACGGAAATATGTTAATTGTCTTTTCGCATAATTACGCGTATGTTTTTTAATTAGCTCTACAACTTCTGCAAGTGTCATATTTCCACTGAAATATTCATTAAACTCTTTATATCCAATCGCATTTACCCGAAAACCTTGAGTATATAATTCTGTTACTTCCTCTAAGAGGTTATTATCCAGCATCATATCCACTCTTTTATTAATGCGCTCATATAATAACTTTCTTTCCATATTAAGACCAACAATAAATGAGTCATATAATAATTTAGGCTGGTGCTTCAAAAGCAGCTCCGATTTTGGTTTGCTATGATTTTGATATATTTCTAAAGCGCGAATTATCCGGCGTCGATTATTTTGATGAATTTTTTTAGCTTCATTTTCATCAATTTGCATTAAAAGCAAATGAAGTGCTTCATTGGATAAGTTTTCAAATTGAGTCGTTGTAGTAATATTTTTCTCTTCAGCAAAATAGAAATCAGCTAAAACAGCTTGAATATATAAACCCGTTCCACCAACAATAATTGGTAATTTATTACGAGCACTAATTTCAGTTATCTTATCACGAACGATTTTTTGAAACTCAGCGACTGAAAATGGTTCATCTGGTGCCTTTATATCCAATAGGTGATGAGGAATTCCTTGCATTTCTTCTTTAGTAATTTTTGCACTACCAATATTTAACCTCTGATAGATTTGTACCGAATCACCATTAATAATCTCGCCATTAAATTTTTTTGCGAGTTTAATACTAATTGATGTTTTACCTACAGCAGTAGGCCCAACAATAGTTAAAACTTTTTTCATTATCTCACCCTTACATAGTACGCTTGAATAAATGTTCAATTTCTTTAAAAGAAATATGAATAATTACTGGTCTTCCATGAGGACATGTATAAGGATTATCACATTTTTCCAATTGTTGTAATAATTTTTCAATTTCGTTTTCATTAATATAATGATTAGCTTTAATCGAGCGTTTACAACTTAATTTTGCGGCTAAATCATTAAACAGCGTTTTCTGGTCAATTTTTTTCGCATTAATTAAATAATCAAAAATTGTTTCTAAAATCACTTTTTCATTACCAAAGTTAAAGAAATTAGGGATTTTATGAACGATAAAACTATTTAAACCAAATTTTTCAACTTTAAAGTGCATATCACTTAATAAAGCAAGGTTTTCTTCGATAATTAGCGCTTCATTAACGGAAAATTCAAAAGTAAGTGGAATTAATAATTCGTAATACTCATTAATATTTTTGGAGAAATGTTGTAAATAAAACTCATAATTTACTCTTTCTTCAGCTGCATGTTGATCAATCATATATAACCCCGACTCATTTTGGGCTAGTAAATATGTTCCTTTTAGCTGCCCGATATAATATAATTTTGGTAATTTTTGATAAATTTTATTGCTTTGTTTTAATTCTGCATTATTATTATCGTTTTTTATTGATTGATAAACATCACTTTTTTCTGCTTGAAAACTGGTAAAATCAAATTCTTGTTGCATTTCATTTACGCTTTCATTACTTTCAGTATCCTTTCTAAAGGCAACTTGTGGTACATACATTAAATTACGTAAATTTTTTTGAATAGTATCAGTGATGACAGTTTTAATATGCGCTTCGTTTGATAATCTTACCTCAAGCTTTGCTGGATGAACATTTACATCGACTAAAAGTGGATCAACTTCAATCGCTAAAACAACGATCGGATAACGTTTTATTGGTAAATAAGTATCATAACCATCAAGAATAGCTTTAGTTAATTCATAGTTTTTAATCATCCGTTTATTGACGATGATTGTCAGATAATTTCGTGTCGTTCGATTAACATCAGGTTCAGAATAATAGATTGTTAAGTTTAAATAATGGTCTTTATAGGTTACGGTATTTATTTTTTTGGCGATATCAGTACCATAGATCGATTGTAAAACATGAATTAAATTGTTATTTCCAAATGTTTCGAGTAATAAGCGTTGATTATTTGTTAATTTAATCGCTATATGAGGATTGGCGATTGCGATTTTATTAACAAAATCGATTATATAACTAAGTTCGGTATATTCACTCTTTAAATATTTTAATCTCGCAGGTGTGTTAAAAAACAAAGATTTTACTGTTATTTCTGTACCCTTTCTGAGTGGTGCTGGTCCACTTGTGATTATTTTACCACCCCGAACATGAACCATAGTACCACTTTGGATACCATCTGAAGTATTTAGGGTCATATCACTAACTGCCGCAATTGAGGGAATTGCTTCACCACGAAAGCCAAGCGTCATAATCCGAAA
>CALFRW010000188.1 GCA_937919135.1 uncultured Haloplasmataceae bacterium | reverse complement strand
GATTATAATATGGAGCAATTAAGTAAAATCCAAGTGTCAAAGCAGGCTGATGTTTTAGTATTATTCTTAAACTTCTATAATCTATATTCAGACAAAATTAAAAAGGCCAATTATGAGTATTATGAGAGTAAATGCCTTCATGATTCTAGTTTAAGTTTATCGACATATTCAATAATTGCGAAAGAAATTGGTGACATTAATAAAAGCTATGAATTATTTAAAAAATGTTGTCAAATTGACTTAGGTGATAATATGCAGTCAAGTGATACAGGTATTCATGCTGCATCATTAGCTGGTATTTGGCAAGCAATTGTTTATGGTTTTTGTGGTGTAAGATTTGATGGTACTAATCTTAATGTAAATCCAAGGCTACCAAATAATTGGCATGGTATTGATTTTAATATTTATTATCAAGGATGTAAAATTAATTTTAATATCAAAGCAGATGAAATGAAAATCACTAGATTAAGTGGAGAAAATTCGCTTGCTTTAATGATCGCCACAAAAAAATATCAATTAGATAAGGTGTTATATGTTAAAGAAAATTTTAAAATATCTTGATAAACATATCTATCTCGTATTATTAGCTCCATTTATGATATTATCAATTATTTTTACACTCATCCCGATAATTAATAGCTTTTATATTAGTTTCTTTGATTTTTCTTTCTTAAACCCCAGTAAGAGAAGCTTTGTGCTTTTAGATAACTTCAAAGCGGTATTAACTGATGATGTCTTTCTAACCGCATTAAAAAATACCTTGCTTTTTGTGGTGGTATTTGTCTTAGCAGAAATGTTTTTGTCATTAATAGTTGCGGTCTTACTGAATGCTAAAATAAAATATAGTAATTTGTATAAAACATTAATTTATCTACCATATGTAGTGACTCCAATAGCGATCGGGGGCATAATTTCACAATTATTTAAAAAGAATTCCAGTTTGGTATTATTTCTTGCCAAGTTTGGTTTTGAAAATGTTACTTGGAACTCTACTGCTCCATATGCCTTTTGGTTAGTATTATTAATTGTTATTTGGACTCAATTAGGATTTTTTATGGTGATATATATTTCCGCAATTAAGGAAATACCTGAAGAACTATATGAGGCAGCAGAAATTGATGGAGCTAATAGTTTTAAGAAGTTTCGGTATATAACATATCCTTTATTGAAAAATACCCGAACGCTGATTTTATTTATGTGTTTATTAGTAAGTTTTCAATTATTTGATTTACCATACTTAATTTCTACAATCGGTGGAACCTCACCTGGTACGCCGAACAATACTACAATGACACTTGTAATGTATATATACGCAAATGCCTTTAGATACAATAATATGGGACTAGCAACAGCAGCTTCAGTAATATTATTTATTATCATATTTATCTTGTCCTTTGTGCAAAATAAGCTTGGAGAAAGGAGTTAAAAATGAAAAATAAACATTGGTTAATTTATCTTATCTTAATCTTCCTCTCCCTCTTAGCGATTGCTCCATTTATTTGGACCTTATATAACTCATTTATTTTGAATGATTTAGATATGAATAAGGGTTTCCTTAGTCTTGATAAATATGGTTTAGATAATTATATTTATATCTTTACAAGAAGTAAGGTGTTACGTTGGACACTTAATAGTATATTTGTGACGCTAACAATTACAATTGGAAACTTAGTTTTTAATAGTATGGCTGGATATGCGCTAGCACGGTTTAATTTTAAAGGTAGAAAAATTCTCTTTTATTATGTTCTAGCGATAATGATGGTTCCAACACAAATAATTCTAATCCCAATTTTCTTACAGATTGCTAATTTAAATATGATTAACTCGTATGCAGGGTTAATTATCCCTTTTCTGATAAATCCATTTGGAGTGTTTCTTATGCGCCAATTTTATTTGGATTTTCCTAAAGCAATCGAAGAAGCTGCAAGAATTGATGGACTAAGTAATTTTGGGGTTTTTTCCCGAATTATCATCCCTTTATCTAAAGGACCATTAATGACGCAAGGAATCTTAATTTTTGTTTGGAATTGGAATAGTTTTACCTTACCAAGTATCATCGTAAATTCAACAGATAAATTTACTTTACCATTAGGTATCTATCAAATAACAAATACCCAGTATATTGCGTCAGTAACTAAGGCTTTATCAGCAATGGTATTAACGTTATTACCGACCATAATCCTATATGTTTTATTTCAAAAGTATTTAACAAGCAGTAAGGCAACAAGCGGTATTAAATAGGTTGAATTTTTAGAAATAATCTTTCTAAATTCAAATATAAAAATAAAAAGGAGAGAATAATGATGAAAAAAGTACTTATATTATTATTTGCATTAATAGCTTCATTTGCATTATCAGCATGTAAAAAGACTGATGATAAAAAAATTATTATCGCATTAGAAGCAACTGGAGATATTCCCGAAAAATTCCAAGAACAAATTGACCGATTTACTGAAGAAACTGGTATTGAGGTTGAAATCCAAACATACGCAGGTGCAGACAATTATGAAAAAGCTATTTTAGGACAAATAGCTGGGAAGCAAGCACCAGACGTATTCTGGACTGATGGTGGGGTGAAACTTCGTGAATATGCAGAAGCAGAAGCAATTCAACCACTAGATGATTTAGTTACAATGGATCTAGATAATTTTGAGCAATCATTACTTGATGCTTTTGAATATGATGGTAAATTATATGGAATTCCAAAAGATTATAATACGACAGTATTATTCTATAATGAGGATTTATTAGCAGGAGATGTACCAACAACAATCGAAGCATTTAAAACACAAGTAGAAGCAAGCACAACAGGAACTGGTGCAGATAAAGTATATGGTTTTGGTATGGATCCAAAACTTAACTACTATTTACCATTTATTATCACAATGGGAGCTGAAATTATTAATGCTGATGGTTCAATTAATGAAACAGCATTAGATTCTGCAGAACATAAAGAAGCTTTACAAATGTTGAAAGATATGTATGATTCTGATTTTGCTACTTCACCAGCTATTGAAAATGCAGGCTGGGATGGAGAATTATTTGGAAATGGTAAAGTTGCTATGTTATATGGAGGAAGTTGGATTACGGGAGTCATTGGTGAAGGTTTAGATGCTGGTATTGCTTCTTTACCAGTCAAAAATGAAGATTCTTCAATGTTATTTGTCGCTGGATGGGTTATTTCTAGTCAAACTAAAAATGAAACTGAAGCGATGGAATTAATTGAGTTTTTATCATCTGACGAAGAATTAGTCCAAGGTAATGTTGATGGATTAATTGGTCTACCTCCAACTATTTCTGCGATGAATAAGTTAATTGAAAGAAAAAGTGATGATCCATATTTACCAGTTTATCGTGAAGTAGTTAAAAATGGATTTGCCTTTGGATCAATAAGTACTAAATTTATTGATAACTATAATACAGCACTTGAAAATATGTTATATGATGGAGTTTCAGTTACTGATACTGTATCAGCAATTAAAAATTACAAATAGAATCGAGGTTATATAATGTATGAAATGATAAATCCTTTAGAATGGGGCTATAAAGCCCCTTCTTTAAAAGGGTCACAAAAAATTAAGGAAATATTAGGCGAAGATTTTGAAGCGATTAAGGAAAGAGTAACTAATTGTGTCTATCAGTTTTTAGATCGCTTATATGATGAAGATGAAAAAGGATTAAGACATTATTATCGTGCTGATAATAAGTTTATTAGTGAACTTGATAGTGGAAATTTCCTAATGGCATTAAATTATTTAGTCATCTATGATATGAATGGTGATAAAACAATGCTTGAAAAGGCAGAAAATTGTTTTATGTGGGGTTATGAAAATGTCACAGAAACGCACCCAATGTTTACCTGGCAAGGGGGAGTTAGAGATGGTTTTAAACCAAATGAATTGTATATTAAATATACTGGAGATGCTTTCTTAACTTGTAATGCTTTATATAAAAGAACTAAAAATGAAAAGTATTTGTTTTATATAAAACAATTCCATAACTTTTTTAAACAGGGTAAAAAAGCTGGATTTAAGTATAAATACGATACTAATACATATATTTGGAGCGATACGGGATTTGTTTGGAGAGCGTTTGGGTTTCCAGTTATTAGTTATCTAGAATTATACGAAATTACAAAAGATGAAAAGTACTTACATGAGGCACTTGAATGGGGCCATCATGGTTTAACACTTCAAGCAGAAGATGGTGGTTTTTACCTAATTGATGGTGAATTTTGGAATTCTGATTTAACGGCACCAGAATTAAGAAGTTTAGTGTATCTTTATGAGATTACAAAAGATAAGAAGTTTTTACAGGCAGCAGAAGGATATGCCGATTGGTTATTAAAACATCAAAGAGATGATGGGGCATGGGTAATCGGCATTGATAAAGATGGTGAAGAATGTGCACCGCATGTGGGTCCTGGTGATTCTCCTAATATTGGTATTAGTTTATTAAGATTAGACCAACATGTAGATCATAATCGCTATTTTGATAGTGCAGTAAAGGCGATGAAATATTCACTTGCGCTCCAAGCAGTTGAACAAGGAAGGTATCCACTTTATTTAGATGATGAACATGTAAAATGGGGCTTTTGGTCAT
>CALFRW010000187.1 GCA_937919135.1 uncultured Haloplasmataceae bacterium | reverse complement strand
GTGCGGGACCAGGGGGCTATGAAGTAGCGATAAAAGCAGCTTCAAAAGGTTTAAAAGTCACATTAATTGAAAAAGCGCAAATTGGAGGCACATGTTTAAACCATGGTTGTATTCCTACAAAAACATTATATAAGAATGCTGAGGTTTTTTATACGTTAAAACAAGCAGAGGATTATGGATTTACCAATTTAAAATACCAGTTTGATTTTAATATTGTCCAAAAACGTAAAACCACAGTCTTAAATAAATTGAGGAATAATATTGAAACCATGCTTGAAAAGGCAAATGTTGAAGTGATAAAAGGATTAGCATCCTTCAAGGATGAATATACTATAACTGTAAAAACAAATGATAGTAGCAGAGAGCT
The DNA here is from genome assembly GCA_937919135.1 of uncultured Haloplasmataceae bacterium. Lineage (GTDB taxonomy): Bacteria > Bacillota_I > Bacilli_A > Haloplasmatales > Haloplasmataceae > CALFRW01. The sequence continues at coordinate 1,468 of CALFRW010000187.1, read as the reverse complement.
TTGTGCTGATTACTTTATTATAGCAACTGGATCAGTTGAAAAAATTATCCCAATTGAAGGATGTAATTTAGAAAATGTAGTAACAAGTAAAGAAATGCTTGATATTGACGTTGTTCCCAAAAAACTCATTATAATTGGTGGTGGTGTCATCGGCGTTGAAATGGCAACTATCTTCAATGAATTAGGTTCAGAAGTTGTTATATACGAGTATTTTGACAGATTAATACCTGCAGTGGATAAAGATATTACGACACGTTTAAAAACATATTTAAAAAAGCAAGGGATTACTGTTGTTACTGATGCCTTAGTCAACAATATCGTTAAAACCGATACTGGTTTAGTTGTTGAAGGGCAAACAAAAAAAGGTAAACCATTTTCTCAAGACACCGAATATGTTTTAATGGCGACAGGAAGAAAAGCATATCATGATAATCTCCATTTAGACAAAATTAATGTTTTATATGATAAAAATGGCATTATCATCAATGATAATTTACAAACATCAGTTGAACATATATATGCTGTTGGAGATGTTACAGGATTTAATATGTTAGCACATGTAGCAACATATCAAAGTTATAAAGCATTAGACCATATCTTAAATCAAGATAATAGTACCAACTTTAAAGTAATACCAGGATGTGTTTTCACATTTCCTGAAATTGCTTCCGTAGGTTTAACAGAAGAAGAAGCAAAAACTAAATCTCATGAAGTAAAAACTAATAAATACATGTATCGTGCTAATGGTAAAGCTCTCGCAATGGGTGAGGAAGATGGCTTCATTAAAGTAGTAGGCATCAATGATAAATTAGTTGGCTGTCATATAATCGGTGTTCAAGCTTCATCACTTATTCAAGAAGCGACAGTTTTGGTTGAAAAGCAAATACCGATTAATGAAGCAGTTGAAATTATCCATGCACATCCAACATTAACTGAGATTTTACTTGAAGCGCTAAAAGGTATAATTGATTAACCAAAAAGGGCTCTTAAATGTGGGTAATAAGTAACTGATAAAGAATAAGATGTAGGGACTAAGCAGATATGCTTAGTCTTTTTTTATATACCAGGTTAATTGGTTAATATTCTCATACGTAGAATCTGAATTCTGAAGTCCCTTTTTAAATATTGAATAACGTAAATTTTATATATACTAAAAGAAATTATTGAATTTCTATTAAAAAAGGACTATAATTTAATTAAACCTTGGGAGGTATAGGTAAATAAATTATAAAGGAGAGATGCTATGAGAATAGTAAAGGTTTTTTTCTTAGCTTTATGTTTTATGGTATTAGGAGGATGTTCACTGTTTAATAAAAGTACAACAACTGAAAATATTCCTGAAGTAACAACTGAAGATCCGACTCCAGAAATAACTATCGAAACAAATGTTAAAATGGGGGAAGTAATTTTTAACTTTACGATTAATGATGAAAGTATGATTAATAAAATTGTTGTTGTTAATCGGCAC
>CALFRW010000186.1 GCA_937919135.1 uncultured Haloplasmataceae bacterium | reverse complement strand
GCCCGTAGTATCAACAACTACGGGCTTTTGTCTATTTTTAACTGTAAAACTCAGGGGTAATGAAGTACTCTATTATAAAGAGATGTATTAAAATGCTAATAATTAAGAATGACGATTACTGAAGTTCTTTCAAAAATAATCAAATACTTGATATTAATAAATGGGTAATATGGTATAAGGGTAAAACAAACTGTATTACCTTTTTTAATGTATTGTGACAGTAGAAAGTTAGAAATAAATTTGGTTATAATAATTATTATGGAATAAGAAGCAATAATTACGTAAAAATAAATTTTATAAGGAATTATATATTGATACATGTTATAATGTAGAGGATTTTTGATTAAGGTGGTGATGAATATGGATTCTGGTCCTTTGCCCAATTTTATAAAAATTAAATATTCAGGAAACCTATTTATCACTTTAGGTTCCTAAAAAGGAGGAACAAATGAAAAATCAAATTTTAGAATTATTAGAAAAAAAGGATTACTTTACGATTAAAAAAATCTTAGTCGATTTGAATGAAGCTGATATTGCAGAAATATTAGAGGAAATTGATGAGAATAAGCTGCTTTTAACTTTTAGATTATTACAAAAAGATAAAGCAGTAGATGTATTCTCTCATGTCAGTATCAGTTTACAAGAAAAAATTATTACCTCTGCATCAGATAAAGAAATAAAGTACTTCGTTGAGGAATTGTTCTTTGATGATATGATTGACCTTTTAGAAGAGATGCCAGCAAATATTGTAAAACGGATATTAGCTAACGTTAAGGAAAATGAAAGAGCACTAGTGAATCATTTTTTAAATTACCCAGACAATACCGCTGGTAGTCTCATGACAATTGAGTTTGTTGATTTAAAACGAAATTTTACTGTTAAAGAAGCCCTAAATGATATCCGCAAAACAGGGGTAGAAAAAGAAACTATTTATACTTGCTATATTATTGATTTAAATCGTAAGCTAGAAGGTACAGTATCATTAAGAGAACTTGTTATAAGCAATGAGGATACAAAGATTGCTGATATTATGAATGAAGAAGTTATTTTTGTAAATACTCATGATGATCAAGAAGAAATTGCCAGTAAATTTAAAAAATATGATTTAATCGCAATGCCTGTAGTAGATACTGAAAAAAGATTGGTAGGGATTATTACAGTAGACGATATCATCGACGTTATTGAAGAAGAAAATACCGAGGACTTTTACAAGATGGCTGCGATGACACCTACAGAGGATGAATATTTACAATCTAGTACCTTTCAATTAGCAAAACACCGGATTGCATGGCTTCTTGTCTTAATGATCTCTGCGACTTTTACCGGTTATATTATAAAAAGCTTCGAGAATACACTTTCATCTGTCATTGCCCTCACAATGTTTATCCCATTGTTAATGGACACTGGTGGAAATGCTGGCTCTCAGTCAGCAACGCTTGTCATAAGGGGTTTAGCACTAGGAACTGTTAAAACTAAAGATTACTACAAAGTAATTTTAAAGGAATTCCAAGTTAGTCTATTCGTAGGACTAGTATTATCAACTATCAATTTCTTAAGAATTATCGCTTTTGATCATGTAGGTATTAAAATTTCTCTAATAGTCTCGATAACTTTATTTATCACTATTGTTTTAGCAAAGGTAGTTGGAGCAATATTACCGATTATAGCTAGTAAAGTCAAACTAGATCCAGCAATAATGGCAAGCCCATTAATAACAACTATTGTTGATGCATTAGCTTTATTAATTTATTTTACATTAGCTACGACAATTTTAGGGATTTAAGTAAAAAGTTAGAATTGTAAGTCAATTCTAACTTTTACTTTACCTTTTCTTCTTAAATAAAATAGCTTTATCCCAAATTACATCGTAAGGTGCAGGTCCAATTAATGTTTTTTGATTTAAATATAGTCTAAATCCAATAAATGCTTTTTGATTATTATCGACACCATAGCAACAACCTTGTGGATTTTTTGTACTATAAGGAATAATTTCTGAACAGCCTTTACTTCTTTTCCTTCCCATCTTATAAACATAATAATTTTCTGATTCATTATAATCTTTAGGGAAAAATTCACTAGCAGAGCCCTCACATTCAGGAGAATATATTACACTAACACCATTAATCTTATCCTCACCATAAAATCCAGCATTAGTAAATTGCCTTCCCGGTTTAGTTATGATTAACCCCATATAAAATCACAAAATCATCATCAGATGTGAGTTCAAAGTTATTCGTTCTTAAATACAAAGCATCTCTGCTTTCGCCCAATACATTAACATCTTGTAAAAAACTTTCAAAGCTTTCCATTAACCAAAGATTAGTATTTAGTTCGATTGCTTCATAGTCTTTAGTATCATATTTTTTAAGAATTTTATATCTTAAATAATTTAAATTGCGCCTTGCATTTGGCAGTATATTTAATTCTGTTTCACTCGTTTCACGTACTTTTAACTTAGGTATTGGCCAAGGATCGCTTGTTTTGATTGCCTTTTTAGGTGTGATTCGAATAACAGACCAGTGTTTATTCAGGTTATCTAAGTATTCTTGACCAATTATTTTATTTTCCCATAATGCAGCCCTCATAAGTATTACAAAGTTATCTTTATTTTTTTCAAGTCCAAGTTTAGTAAGCCCCTCTGGTATATTATCGTTATTCATGATGTCAGAACTAAATCCAGCATTTATTAATGCTTTCCGTACTTGTTTATTAATATATTGATCAGCAGTAGTAATTATAATTGTAGAACTATCATAAGGATATCCTATTTTTCCACCTGGCGTGTTCTCAGTTTTAATCTCATAATTATGGATTGTATCACCTAAACTACCAAAAACCATATGATACTTACCTGTTTTACCGTCACCTGCAGTATATTCATTACTATAGTCTTTACCGATTAGATTTTGAACAAATAAAAGAAAACTTCTGAAACTATAATAATATGCTTTTGGTGGTGTTTTACCAATTAGAACAATTGCCTCATCCTTACGCAATTTATAAGGAACCCCTTCAGTTATAAATTCTAAGGAAGTCTCTTGGCCAGGAGAAGGGGGGATTAATGCAAGAGCATATGGTGCACCTACATTATTTCCAAAGGCACTATCAACTATACCCTCACTACAATATTTTAAAATATCTATATACCTTAGTTCTCCTTTTTGAACAATGCACCCTTGATGTTCTAATGACATGATAAATTTTTTTACTTTATCATTGTTGTTCATGTAATTCATTTCCTATTTTTAATGTATGATATGCAAAAATGCGTAAAAATAAAGTTTGTAAGCCCCAACATATTTTAAAATATTCAAATAATCCATTGATGGACATAAAGAGATAATTGGTATTTTTGTAGTAGTTATCATTTTTGCTCATACATATAAAAAGTAATAATAAGTTATATTCTTATTAAGAATAAGATATTACATCAATTTAAATTAGAAGATATTATAGGAACAATAATTAAATATTACGAACATAATAACTAAAACCTTGTAATATGTGACATGGTGCAGGGTTTCATTAAGGACACAGTCTAACTATTATATAATTTTTACAAAAAAAATGTTGGAATAGCTATTATAATGTAGAATTTAAATATATGACAAAAGATTTTTATTATTGAAATTTCCTAGATATTTTTATATAATTAGATAGGTAATATTATTACCTTTACAAATATTTAGTCTGTTATAATTTTATTCCACATATTAATTAAATATAAGGAGGGATTTGTGTGAATATGACACAATTAGAAAAAATGAAAAAGGATAGAGGTTTTATTGCGGCTTTAGACCAAAGTGGTGGTAGTACCCCTAAAGCACTAGCTGCTTATGGGATTCCAAAAGATGCTTATTCTAGTGATGACGAAATGTTTGATATAGTTCATAAAATGCGTACTAGAATTATTAAAAGCCCTGCATTCTCAGCTGATTATATCTTGGGAGCAATTCTTTTCGAAAAAACAATGGATAATATGATTGATGGTAAATTAACAGGGGATTATTTATGGGAAGAAAAAGGAATTATACCTTTTCTTAAGGTTGATAAGGGTTTAACAGAATTACAAAATGGTGTTCAATTAATGAAACCGATAACGAATTTAGAAGCTTTATTAAAGCATGCGATCGAAAGGAATATTTTTGGTACTAAAATGCGTTCGGTAATTAAAGAAGCTAATCCTAAGGGGATTGAAAAAATTGTTGATCAGCAATTTGCTATAGGAGAGCATATATATGAAGCGGGATTAATTCCGATTCTTGAACCTGAAATTGATATTTTTAGTGTTGATAAATCAGAATCAGAAAAAATATTAAAAGCAGAAATTATTAAACATTTAGAATTAATGGCGACTGACCGCAAATTAATCTTTAAATTGTCGATACCAACTGAGCCTGGATTTTATAATGATTTAATGAGTTACCCACAAGTTATTCGAGTAGCTGCATTATCCGGTGGTTATAGTCAAGACAAAGCTAATGAATTATTGGCTCAAAATCCTGGTTTAATCGCAAGTTTTTCACGTGCCTTATTAGAAGGCTTAAATGTTGACCTAACTGATGAAGAATTTAATGCAATGCTAGAAAAATCTGTTAAAAATGTTTACGAGGCTTCTATCAAGTAATTTAATACTAACTAAAAGGATTGTTATTAAACAGTCCTTTTTTATAATTATTGACATATAATATTTATTGGATTGTATAACTAGCAATAATTATTGGATTTTGTTTAGGGGTAATAAAAAGGGTAAATATATATAAAAAAAGTCTAGTGTAGAACTATAATTGTATGGTATAATAACACTAATTTAGGTTAGGGGGAAGTTAGATGAGACAGTTAGAGGCAATTGATACAATATTACCTTATTTAATAGATGATAGTGCAGTAAAGGCAGTTTTTTTGAAAGGTTCGTTAGCACGTGAAGAAAATGATGAATATTCTGATGTTGATTTATACTGTATGATTGAAGAAAGTGAGATAAATTATTTTTTGACAAAACGTTTAAGTTATTTGGAAAAATATCGTAAATTAATATTTTCTGAAGAAGTTAATTTTGTGGGACCACAAATAGTCGGCGTATATGATAATGGTTTACATATTGATTTATATACAGTAACATCTAATTCTTTACAAAATACAGATAAAATTAAAGTTCTTTATGACCCTGCTGGTATGTTGTCTCAATATCGTCCGCTTACTTTTACAATAAGTGAAAATGATTTAGTAAGATATTTTAATAGTATTTCTTTTACAATGCTGGAATTTGAGGCAGCATATTGTAGAAATGATTTAATTTGGGCTTCAAGACTAGGAAGTCATTTATCTGGCAATATAGCCATTATTTTAAGATATATGTATGACCCAAATAATGCTCAGTTGGGGTTTAAAAGATTATTTATGAGTTTAGATAAAGAAAAGCATAATCAGTTAATTGAAGCTATGAACTTATTAGGACCATCATTTTTGCCTAAAGGAGTACAACTATTGTCTGAATTAGCGTATGAACTATTAAATGAACTACCTAAAGAATTTGCTTCAAAAGTTAACATAAAATTCTTTAATTACATGCTTGAGAAAATAAGAAAAGTAGTGAATAAATAATGGGTGACTGGTTTACAATTGAAAAAATAGATAATGATACTTTCGTAATCAGCGAGTATGGTCACTTTGAACGGGTGCATTCATATCTATTATTAGGTGACAAATTTGCTCTTTTAATTGATACAGGACTAGGGATTGGAGACATAAAGAAAGAAGTTGATCTTTTAACTGATCTACCGATAAAAGTTGTTACTACCCATGTTCATTGGGACCATATTGGGGGACATCACTTGTTCAATAATATATCAGTTCATGAAGGAGACTTAAATTGGTATACACATGGCATTCCAATTCCGCTTAATATTATAAAGCGTCAAATTATTCAAGGTCTATTATCTAAAAATAAACCTGAAGAATTTGATATTAATAAATACACTGTTTATACTGGTGAACCATCAGGAGTGTTAGCTGATAACGATATTATTGACATCGGTTCAAGGAAAATAATGGTAATTCATACACCAGGACACTCACCAGGGCATATATGTCTTTATGAAGCGGAAAGAGGTTATTTATATACTGGAGACTTAATTTATTTAGGCACTCTTTATGCATTTTACCCTAGTACTAATCCACTACTTTATCAAAAATCTATTGAAAGGATTAGTCAGATAAATAACTTAAACAAAGTACTTCCTGGGCATCATGATTTGAATGTTCCAATAAATATGATTCAAAAAGTTAAAGTAGCTTTTGATACGATTGAAAAAAATAACTTATTAAAACATGGAAGCGGAACTTTTAGTTATCCACAGTTTAAGATCAAATTATAATGAGGTAAAAAATGGAGATATATTTTGATGAAGTAACACCATATAATTGGAAAAAGGTAAATAGTCTACAGGTAAAAGCTGAACAAAAACATTTTGTTGCTTCAAATGTTGCAATATTAGCAAAAGCTTTTGCTTATCGTAAAGATAAGACAAAAATAGCTGTCATTTATTATCAAAAACAACCTATTGGTTTAATTATGCAAAGAGATTTTAAGGAATATGAAAATCTTATCTGTATCTTAGATCAATTTATGATAGATAAAGCTTATCAAGGAAGAGGGCTGGGAAAACAAGCACTGCAATTGTGGTTATCTTGTATAAAAGCTGAAAATAAATATATTGCGATAGAGTTATGTTATAAAGATACAGATTATCTTGCAGAAAATTTGTATAAACGTTTAGGCTTTATGCGTAAGCCGGAAGATGATGAAGCAGATGAATTAGCAATGAGATATGATCTTTAAATCATCTGTGCTAAATCAAGTATAATAAATAAGAGAGATCTATATGATTTTTAGAGAGGAAATCGATGTTATATCTAATAAAAAGAAAGCATTCGCAGTACCAATAATAATTGATTTAATTGGTCTTATAATCGCTATTTTATTTTTCAAATATAAAACCATATCTGTGTTAAGTATTCGACCTGCTATTAGTATAGGACTACCATCAATTAACACCGTATTACATCCAGTAAATCAATTTTTAACATATAACTATGGAGACGATTTACAAGTAGCACTACTCTTTGTGGCAATTATCTGGTTTTTTGTTGGTGCTTTCATTCAAGCTGGTTATTTGGGTTATTTAGTTGATGAATTTACCACGCGTTCAGCTGATTTTGCTACTTTTATTCAAGCTGGTCGACATTTCTTTCTACGCTTCTTATTAGTTGGTTTAATAACTGTTCCGTTATCTTTCGTAATAGGATTAATTATTGTATTATTTAATACCTTTGGTATAATTCTTGGATTTGTTCTGCTCCTTGTTTTACGAATTATATTTATTTATTGGGAAATTACAATTGTTTCTGATGATGTTGGTGTAATAAGTGCTTTATTTATAAGTAGAGAATACTTTCGTAAACGAGTTCCTGAAACAATCAATGTAATCGTATTTATCTTATTAATGAACATGGGCTTTTCTCTGGTAATAAACTATATACCTTTTATTCCTGTTTATACAATAGGGATAATATTGTATGGTTATTGTGCTAGCGTATTAAATGGAACCCTATTTTTATCTTTAGATTTAATTAAGACTTGTAACTGAGTATTCATAAAAAACTTGAAAACCAAAATATAGGTTATCAAGTTTTTTTGTTTCCTTAATTAAATAAAGGTAACATATTGTTGCATTTAAATTAATTTAAGATTTTTAACTTTTTTTAATATTGCTTATTTTTGTAGAATACTGTATTATAAAATTATATGTTGTAATAAGGATTTGTATTAGCATATAGAGGTGTATAAATGGCATATATATTAGAAGGATTTTTCATCGGTATGTTTGTTTCGCTCCCTATTGGACCGTTAGGAATAATGTCTTTAAAGCGAACAATTAATATTGGTTGGAAAGCGGGATTTTTATCGGGAGTTGGTGCAGCCCTATCAGATATAATTTATTCAACTACTGCTGTATTCGGTATTAGTATTATTAATGAATTTGTTAATAAACATAAGTCTTACATTAATATTATAACTGGCATTTTATTTATTGGTGTTGGATTAAGCATTTTTATTAAAGCTTTAGATATTAATAACCTAATAGAAGAAAGAAATAAGGCAAAAATGAACCCAGTTTTAGCCAATTTTTTATTGGGGTTTGCTAATCCATTAACCTTTTTAATATTTCTTGCTGTTTTTACAAGAATGAATTTAAATATCGAAACTAGTGATTTTCTAAACAACTTTATTTTTATTTCAGCAATATTTCTTGGTGCTGTACTCTTTTGGTTAGTAATGGCAAATATAATTCATTATTTCATAAAAAGTTTTAAGCTAGAAACTATATCGATAGTTAATAAAGTAATTGGAATTTTCATTATATTATTTGGTAGCATTAGTATATTATTGGAGTTAATCTAGAATTTATTTTATGAGGAGAAAGAATATGAGGAAATTTATCATTTCGCCAGAAGGCTTGTTATATATATTTATCAGTATTATTGTCACTGTTGGAATTGCGTTACTAAATATTTATCTTGCTATAATACCATTATTAATCACATTATTTATTATTTATTTTTTTAGAAACCCACCCCGAAAAATTAGCAAGGATAAACAGATAATTTTATCACCGGCTGATGGTAAAATATTAAGTATTACTAAAATTGATTACGATGATGTATTAAAATGTGAAGCCTATAAAATCTCAATATTTTTATCGCTTTTCAATGTTCATGTAAATCGTTCACCAATACAAGGCAAGATATTTTATAAAAAATATATTCCTGGTAAATTTTTCCCAGCCTTTAAAAGTCATGCTTCCGCTTTAAATGAACGTAATATTATTGGTATCGAAAATGAACAAATAAAAATATTAGTTACACAAATTACGGGGTTTATCGCAAGGAGAATTGTTGATTGGGTTAAAATTGATGAAGAAATAGAACAGGGTAATTTATATGGTTTAATTAAGTTTGGGTCTGGTACAGAAATTGTCATTCCAGCTAATAAAGTTAAATTATTGGTGAGCGGTGGTCAAAAGGTAAAGGCTGGAAAGACAAAAATTGGGGTGATAGAAAGTGAAAACATTTGTTAGAGATATAATTATGATCATAAGAAGTAATATTGCTAATGTGATGACCTTTTTAAATTTATCGTTAGGTTGCTTAGCAATTTTTCATACATTTAATGGGCAGTACTTTATAGCTACAATTTCAATAGTGGTGGCAACAATAATTGATCGTTTTGATGGAAAAGTTGCGCGAAAATTAGTTACCTCATCAAAATTTGGGGAAGAACTAGATTCTTTAGCTGATTTGGTATCTTTTGGTGTTAGTCCAGCATTTTTAATCTGGTCATTAATATTAATCGAAATTAAGTTTGGAATTATTCTTGTGATAATCTATATATCAGCTGGAGCTTTACGCTTAGCTAGATTTAATTGTAGCGAAGACAAGGGTGTATTTCAAGGTGTTCCAATTACGATTGCGGGCTTATTTATGGCAATACTGTCACTTATAATCATTAATTATCGGATTAATATTGTTGTAGTGGCTATCTTTATGGCAATTTTATCTTACTGTATGGTATCAACAAAAATAAGGATTATAAAAAAATAAAAGTTTTTAGATATTCAATCTAGTAAGGACTGTTTATTTTTTACAGTCCTTTTTATTATTTCAGCATTGCACATAATAATTATAGGACAACAAAAAGTTTCAAAAAATAACAAAAACGCTTTCCTAAAATTCAGAATGTGAAACATTGTTTCTTAATGGGTTAATTTTGTTGACTCTATAATTCGTTGTGATAAAATTTCATCACAGTGGAGGATATTTATGATAAGTGTATTAGTAAAGCTGAGAGAGTACTCCCCGCAAGCTAGTCCGACAGAAAAGGTAATTATTAAATATATATTAGAAGATCCTAAAAAGGTAACGAAGATGACGGTCTATACACTTTCGGAGATGACATTTTCATCGCCAGCTTCAATAATTAGGATGTGCAAAAAAATTGGCTTTAGTGGTTTTAAAGAATTTATAAAAGCATTAATTTATGAACTAGCTATGCGTTCAAATCAGCAAGAAGAGCATATAAGTGATATTTCAAAACAAGATACAATCGAAGATATAGTTAATAAGGTAACTTATCGGAACATAATTTCACTTGAGGATTCAAAGAATATTATTGATATTGATACATTAGGCAAGTGTCTCAATTTATTGAAAAACTCAAAAAGTATTTGCTTGTTTGGTATAGGTTCATCGCTTAACGTAGCTAAAGATGCACAACAGAAATTTATGAGGCTAAATAAAAATTGTAAATTAAATGAAGATTGGCATCTCCAGTTATTAACAGCTAGAAATATGTCAAATAATGATATTGGAATCATTATTTCCTATTCTGGGCAAACAATAGAAATGATTGAATGTGCTAAGGCAATGAAAGAAAACTATGTCAAAATAATTTCAATCACTAAATATGGTCTTTCTCCAATTGTAGAATTAAGCGATTACAACTTATTTGTAGCCGCACACGAATCAACATTTAGAAGTGGGGCAATGTCTTCGCGGATTTCTCAGCTTAATATAATCGATATCTTATATACTTGTTTTGCTAATACAGAATACGAGAAATCACTTGAATTAATAGCCAAAACCCATATACGAAAGGACAAATAATAATGATTGAACTTAATAATATGTCAACTGAAAAAATTAACCCTAAGACGGGGGACCTGGATATCATGACGATACAAGAGGCGTTACTTGTTATGAATGAAGAAGATGCTACCGTACCACAAGCGATAAAAAAGGTTATTCCGCAAATAGAAGAGGCTGTTAAATTAGTTATTAAAGCATTTAAAAATGGTGGTAGGTTAATCTATGTAGGTGCTGGTACCAGTGGAAGATTAGGGGTACTAGATGCTGCTGAATGTCCGCCTACATTTGGGACTGATCCTAGTAAAGTAGTAGGCTTAATAGCTGGAGGTGAAAAAGCATTTTTACAGGCTGTTGAAGGTGCGGAAGACAGCAAAACACTAGCAGAAGAAGAATTAAAGCAGATTAAGCTAGCACCTATTGATATTGTTATTGGAATTGCTGCTAGTGGTAGAACACCATATGTAATTGGAGCATTAAATTATGCGAGGGAAGTAGGATGCAAAACGATTGGGATAGCATGCAACAGCAACTCTATGGTCGGAGCTTCAGCTGATATTGCTATCGAAGCTATAGTTGGGCCAGAAGTACTTACCGGCTCTACAAGGTTAAAAGCAGGAACAGCTCAAAAGTTGATATTAAATATGATATCGACAATTTCTATGGTGGGAATTGGAAAAGTATATAAGAACTTAATGGTTGATGTTCAAAGAAACAACCTAAAATTAGAACAAAGAGCGATAAATATTATTAAAACTGCAACTGAGGTTGATAATAAGACCGCAAAAACAAAACTTGAGGAAGCAAATGGTAGTGTTAAACTTGCTATTACAATGATATTACTAAAATGTGATGTAGATACAGCTAAACAAAAATTAGAGACATCAGAAGGAAGTATAAGAAAAGCTATACAAAAATAATCAGTTATAAGGAGTGACATTAATGGCAACAAATATTGAGTTAGCTAATCAAATTCTTAAATTAGTTGGTGGTAAGGAAAATATTACCGCTGCAATTAATTGTATGACAAGACTTCGAATCCGTATTAAAGATGATTCCAAAGTTCAATTGGAAGCTCTTAAAGCAACACAAGGAGTAATGGGAGTTGTTGAAGCTGATACATTGCAAGTTGTAGTAGGTCCTGGTAAGGCAAAAAAACTAGCTGATATATTCGCTAATGAATTTGGCATTTCTCAAGATGCAGTTGTAACTGATGATTGGAAGGCAAACAAAGAAGCATCCAAAGCAAAACATAAAAAAGGTCCATTCAGAAGAATGTTGGAAACGATTGGCGGTATTTTTGTTCCGTTAATCCCAGCAATTATTGCTGCGGGAATCTTCAATGGTTTTGCATCATTAATAGGTACATTAATAGGTGAAGGAAACTTACCTAGTAACGATTTTTGGAATTTCCTGCAAATCTTATTCTCTTTAATTGGTTCTGCATTCTTAGGTTATTTCGCAATCTTTACAGGTGTAAATGCCGCAAAACGCTTTGGGGCTACTGAGGCATTAGGTGGTATGATTGGTGCCATAACGATTGGAGCTCAAATTGATGCAATTTCACGAATGTTTGGTTTATATAATGAATCTGTACGATTAGAATCAATTCTAATCAGTGGTAAAGGTGGAATAATTGGTGTTATTTTAGGAGTATATATCTTATCATTAATTGAAAAAGCAATTAGAAAAATTGTCCCTGATGTTTTAGACCTAATTATTACTCCTTTAGTAAGTTTACTTTTAACCGCATTAGTCTTAGTGCTAATTGTTATGCCTGTTTCTGGATTTATTTCAGATGCTTTAGTTAATGGTTTATCAGTAATTATTGATTCCCCTTATGCAATCGTACGGGTGTTATCAGGATATATATTAGCTGCATTATTCTTACCTATGGTACTCCTTGGTCTTCATCATGGACTTATTCCTATTTATGCCGTTCAATTAGAACAGTTAGGTGGAGTATCATTATTCCCAGTACTTGCAATGGCTGGAGCCGGGCAAGTAGGTGCTGCGATTGCGATATATATTAAAGCGCGTCGAGTACAAAATGACAAAATGCGATCTATTATTGCTGGGGGCTTGCCAGCGGGTATCTTAGGTATTGGAGAGCCATTAATTTATGGTGTTACACTACCTTTGGGGAAACCATTTATTACCGCTGGTTTAGGTGCAGGATTTGGTGGAGCATTTGTGATGCTAACTGGTGTAACAGCAGGTGCTTGGGGACCTTCAGGACTTGTCGCAATTCCGCTTATGCAATCAGGTATGAAAATGTTAAATTACTTTTTCGGAATTATTATTTCATATATCGGTGGCTTTATAGTCACTTATTTAGTTATTAGGGATTCTGACGTCAAAGATGTATAATAAATTTGGAATATCCCTGTATTTATCTAGCTATGATACAAAAAGAGATATAAGCGAACGCTTTCAAGGAAGTGAATACTATGTATTTACTTCCTTCCATATTCAGGAAGAACTAAATAGTATAAGTGATTATCTAAAAAAGGCAAAAGTAATGTGTAAATCCTTAAATGAAAAAGGCTTTAAAATTATTGCTGATGTATCATTAAAAACACTTCATTTTTTTGCTTATGATAATGTAATCCAGTTTGCTAAGGATATGCATATTGATGTATTGCGTTTAGACTATGGATTTTCGGATGAAGAAATAATTAGTATCGCAAAAGTTTATCACATTGCTTTTAACGCCTCAACAATTAATTATGAACTAGTAGAACAATTAATAAAAAATGGTTGCAAGGTATTCGCTTTTCATAATTATTATCCCCGTCCTGAAACGGGACTTGATGATAAGATGTTTAATAATATAAATCAAAAGTTAAGGAAAATGGGTGTAAAAATCCTCGCTTTTATCCCTGGTGATGAAATAAAACGGGGACCAATATTTGAAGGTTTGCCAACGCTAGAAAAGCATCGCTTTTTACACCCATATATCGCATTTCTTGACTTATTGAGTAATTTCAAAATTGACTCTGTATTTGTTGGTGATATAAAAATATCTGATATCCAATTTGAGTTAATCGAAAATTATCTTACTGATGGTGTAATTCAGATTCCAGCTCACTTGCATAAAGCATACCAGTACTTGTATAATCAAATATTTACGATTAGAGTAGATTCACCTGACAAAATAATGCGGTTACAGGAATCACGCGAATACTCTTCTGACGGTCAAGTAGAAGATCAATTTAACTGTGTAAAAAGAGATGCTGGTTCAATTACGATGGATAATAGGTATTATAAAAGATATTCTGGTGAGCTTCAAATCGTCAGAGAAGCCCTACCCCAGGATCAAAGAGTAAATGTAATTGGTTCAATTTTACCGGATTATCTTGAGCTTATGCATTGTATAAAAAATGGTGATAAAATAAAAATCGTCACAATATAAATAGGAGGATTTATGACAAAAGTGTATGCACCAATGACAGGGAAGGTTATCCCGATTGATGAAGTTCCCGATCCCGTTTTTGCACAAAAAATGATGGGAGATGGGGTGGCAATTGTCCCAACTGAAGAAGTGGTGGTAGCCCCTTGTGATGGGTTGGTTATTCATGTATTTCCAACTAAGCATGCTGTTGGTTTATTGACTAAGGAAGGCGAAGAAATTTTAATTCATATCGGTTTAGAAACTGTTAATCTTAAAGGTAAAGGTTTTGAGGCTTTCGTTAAAGAAAATGAAGCAGTAAAACAAGGGCAAGAATTAATAAAAGTAAACCTTAAATATGTCAAAAAGTATGCTAAATCATTAGTAACACCAATAGTAATAACAAATATGGATAAGGTAAACAGTTTGTCTTTTCATTATGAGGAAGTAACTAAGGGAAAAGATATAATTATGGAAATAGGTTAGCATGTTTGCTAACCTTACTTTTTTAAAATATTAATTTGTTTACAAATTTTAGATTATGTAGTAGTATTTCTAATTAGGAGCTGCTAAAAAACTGATAAAGGAGAATTTAGATGATAAAAGGAATATCAGCTAGCCAAGGCATCGCAATTGCTAAGGCATATCGTTTAGAAGAAATAAACTTGAATGTCACAAAAAGACATGTTGAAGACATCGAAAAAGAAATCATCATTTTAGAAGAAGCAATTAATAAATCAGTTGCTGATCTTACAATACTTAGAGACCAAACCTTAAAGAAACTTGGTAAAGATAAAGCCGATATTTTTGACGCCCATTTATTAGTTATTAAGGACCCTGAATTCATGAGTCAAGTAATTGATAAAGTAAGAAGTGAAAAGGTAAATGCTGATTATGCTTTAAAAGAAGTTAGAGATATGTTTGTCCTAATGTTTGAAGCGATGGATAATGAATATATGCGGGAGCGTTCAGCAGATATTAAAGACGCAACAAATCGCATACTTGCTAAAATTTTAAAGGTAAAAACAAATGATTTATCTTTAATTAATGAAGCGGTCATAATTGTTGCTAATGATTTGACTCCAAGTGACACTGCACAAATGTCTAAAACCTATGTCAAAGGATTTGCGACGAATATTGGTGGAAGAACATCGCATTCAGCTATAATGGCTCGAAGTTTAGAAATACCAGCAATTGTCGGAACTAAAACAATTCTTGAAGCAGTCAAGGATGGAGAAATAATCATTCTAGATGCAGTAGATGGAAATATTATCGTTAATCCTACCGATAAAGAAATAACTGCTTATCAAGAAAAAAAACAAGCTTATGAAGCAGAAAAAGCAGAATTAAAGCTTTTAATCGATCAACCAACAGTCACAAAAGATGGTGTAAATATTGATATAGCCGCAAATATTGGTTCTCCTAAAGACTTAAATAGTGTATTAGAATATGGTGCTGAGGGAATCGGATTATTTAGAACGGAATTTTTATATATGGATAAAGACGATTTTCCAACTGAGATAGAGCAATTTGAGGCATACAAGTCAGTTTTAGAAGGGATGAAAGGAAAACCAGTAGTTATTAGAACACTTGATATTGGTGGCGATAAAGAACTTCCTTATTTAAAGCTACCAAAAGAAATGAATCCATTCTTAGGATATCGAGCAATAAGACTTTGTTTAGATCGTAAAGATATTTTTAAGACACAGTTGAGAGCACTTCTTCGTGCAAGTATCTATGGTAATTTACGGATTATGTTTCCAATGATCGCCACCATTGATGAGTTTGTCGAAGCTAAAATCTTCCTTAATCAAGTAAAAAAAGAATTAAAACAAGAAGCTGTTGCGGTAAGTGATACTATTCAAGTAGGAATGATGGTTGAGATACCATCTGCAGCATTACTGGCAGATAACTTCGCGAAAATAGTTGATTTCTTTAGTATTGGAACTAATGATTTAATTCAATATACTTTTGCAGCTGATAGAATGAATCAGCATGTGTCATATTTATATCAACCATATAATCCATCATTACTAAGACTCATAAAAATGGTAATTGATGCGGCACATAAAGAAAATAAGTGGGTTGGTATGTGCGGTGAAATGGCAGGAGATGAAATTGCGGCACCGTTATTATTAGGATTAGGTTTAGATGAATTTAGTATGAGTGCTACAAGCATTCTTGGAGTTAGAAAATTAATGAGTCAGTTATCTAAAAAGGAAATGGAAAGTTTAGTTAATGAAGCTCTAAATAAAAATAATGTCACTGAAGTAGTTGAACTAGTAAAAAGACGCTTGGGTTAACCCTAAGCGCTTTTTTCTTAGAAAAATGTAAAAGGTTATTGACATTAGTAATTATTGTTTATATAATAATAATGTAAAGTACCTTTTACATTGGGAGGAGATTAAAAAGTGAGAAAAAAAGTAATCGATGAGATGGAACAATATATTTTATTTAAAAGCGAGCGGTTAACATACAACTTTATTACAGGATTTATGTGTGCTTGGATTGTTGTAGATATAATAAAAAATAAAGCTGAAGCTAATAAGGTTTTGATAATCCTATTTTTAATTCAATTCGTTGTTAAATTTTTGGCACGCTATATATTAAAAAGAAAAATGGTGACACCTAGTGAAAAATAATATTAAACATTATCGAAAAATGCTTAATATAACACAGGAAGATTTAGCGAACAAATTATCGGTTACCAGACAAACAATAAATGCGATTGAAAATAATAAATACAATCCGACATTAGAATTGGCGATGAAAATGAGTAAATTTTTAAATGTTCCAGTTGAAACATTATTTATTTTAGAGTGAAAAAAACACTGCTAACCAGTGTTTTTTTAGTTGTTAACATGGTATAATTATGTCGACAAAGCTGCAAGGAGAAGAATGATGTTGTTTAAAAAAATACCTAAATATGCAATTGTACCTACGCTAGTAATTATAATTATGCAATTTTTGACGTACTTTGGTACCCAGTTTATTAATCGTCATTTTAATACTTATGATTTTACGTTAAATTCAATTGATAGTTATGTTCCACTAATAACCTTTTTTATAATTTTTTATATTTTATCATACCCCTGGTGGTATATTTCCCCTTTTATCGTAGCAAAGACAAATAAAATAAACTTTTATAATTGGTTTTTGGCTCTGATAATATGCTTTTTTATTTGTGGTTTAACTTTTCTTATCATACCTACGACAATTACACGACCAGTAATTGAAAATAACAATGTTTTTGATTGGTTAACCAACTTCATCTACTTAAAAGACAATCCTGATCGGCCAATTAATTTGTTTCCAAGTTATCATGTTTTATTTAGCTGGTTTTGTTATATGGGTGTAAGAAAACAAACAAATATTAAACTTTGGTACCGTATTAGTGCTTTAATATTTGCAATATTGATAAGTTTATCAACACAATTTGTTAAACAACATTACATAGTTGATTTAGTAAGTGCGATTTTACTATCCGAGGTTATCTATTTTATTGTTAAAAAATATAATTGGGGTTATAAATTAATGAGCGGGAAAAAATATGGATATAAATAAGCTCAAATTAGTAAAACCCACCTTAGAGCTAGAAACAGCATTTCTGGAAATGCTAGCTGAATTTAAAAGTTTTAATGAAAGACCAAGACCGGGAATTATCAGAATTGAAACTGATTATCAAACCTTAATAACAAAGTTAAATAATTATAGTTTAGGAATTAGGATTGAGGAAAAATATGTTCCTAATTCAACCTATGTATTATTGGATCATAATACCATAATCGGTACAGTAAATATTCGCCATTATTTAAATGAATATTTATTTAAATATGACGGACACATTGGTGGAGCAATTAGACCTCGTCAAAGAAATAATGGTTATGGTACAATTATGTTGTGCTTAGCCTTAGATAAAGCTAGGGAATTAGATATTGAAAAAGCTTTAGTCACATGTAATAAGGGAAACTTAGCCTCAGAAAAAATAATAATTAAGAATGGTGGTATATTTGATTCGGAGGAAATAGAAGGAAATGGTAATATTGTCAGAAGATTTTGGATAAACTTAAAATAAACTAAACAACTTTGGAGGCCAAAATGTTAAAAAGGACATGGTTTGTAATATTAATCACATTTATATTTATTGAATTAGCGAGCTACTTGTTTTTTAAAGACCGGTTTCTTACTTTTGAAACACAAATTATTAACTTACTTATTTTTAGTTACTTTTTAATTAACGTTTTTGTTAACAACAAAGTTAAAACTGAAAAAGGAAAATTCTTAAGTAATAGTATATCTAGAACTGTGCTATATTCATTACTATTAGGTGTATCGACTTATGCGATTTTTTTACCATCTGAAGTAACTAAGGATAGCCCCTTTGGATTTAAGGCGCTAATGGTTATCCTAATCCTATTTTCGATAGCCGCAATTGTGTTAACTTGGAGAAATTATTATAAAAAATTTAAATAAGAAAAGGAGGAGCTAAAATGAATAAAGTGTTAGAAAATCTACTTACAAGAAGAAGTATCAGAAAATATCAACCAAAGCAAATTAAAGTTGAAGAATTAGAAACTATTTTACTAGCTGGTAGTTATGCACCTAGTGGAATGGGAATGCAAAGTTGGAAGTTCACTGCGATTCAAAATGAATTGATTTTAAAAGAGGTAAATCAGACGATTAGGTTAGCGATCTTAAATAATCAAAATCGATATACCCAAAGTTTAATCGAAAAAGCAGCGGATGAAAAAATTAACTTTTTATATGATGCACCTACATATGTATTAGTTTCTAACTTAAAAGAAAATAGTAATTCAATGGCTGATTCTGCATTAGCACTAGGAAATATGATGCTTCAAGCTCATGCTTTAGGAATTGGTTCATGCTGGTTAAACCAATTACCACGGTTATCTGATACAGCTGAAATGAGAGAGTTATTGACAAAATTAGGTATTCCGGAAAATCATTTAGTATATGGTTCAATAATATTAGGATATCCGGATGAGGTTAAAGAAGCTGCGAAGCGAAAAGATGTAATAAATATTATCTGGTAACTATGACCATATATTATGGTCTTTTTCTTTGCTTTAAGAAAATATGTAAAAGTGGGGGTTATAATGGATTATATTGCTTTATTTCAAAGAATAAAAATTGGTAAACATGATAAAATTAAGATGATTGAATTAGAATACCTATTTAAGGTATTGGGTTTTCAAGATATAAATGTATATTATCAAAATGGAAATGTAGTTTTTAAATCAGATAAATCGGAAACTGAAATTCGAAAGTTAATCGAAAAGGAAATAATTATAAGGTATCATTGTACAATTCCTGTTATAATAAGAACAATAGATGATTTTAAGCTGGTATTGTTAAACTGTCCGTTTCCTGAAGCAAAAATTGAAATGGCTAATCAAATAAGAGGTGCGGAATTATTTATCGTCTTTTTAAAACAGGCACCAAAATGTATCGATTGTTTACAACAATTTTATGCTGAATACAAAATTGTTCAAAGAGAATTATATATTTTAACAAGAAAAGTTGCTGCTAATTTGCTTAAGCATTTAACAATATTAGATATCCATGCAACAGTACGAGACTTGAGGACGGTAAAAAAAATAATTAATATTTTAAATAAATGATTATAAAGGAGTTAAACATGCATGAAGAAAAACGTTATGCGGTATTAATAGATGCAGATAATGTGTCAGCGAAGTATATTAAAATTATCTTAGATGAAATTGCTAATTATGGTGTCGCCACTTATAAAAGAATTTATGGTGATTGGACCAGACAAGCTGCGTCATCATGGAAAGAAAGTTTACTAGAAAATTCAGTCACTCCAGTACAACAATATAATTATACACAGGGGAAAAACGCAACGGACTCAGCGATGATTATTGATGCAATGGATATCCTTTATTCGCAAAATGTTGAAGGATTTTGTTTAGTTTCTAGTGATAGTGATTTTACTAAACTGGCATCTAGGTTAAGGGAATCAGGAATGTTTGTTGTGGGAATGGGTGAAGAAAAAACACCTAAACCCTTTATTGCTGCCTGTAATCAATTTAAGTACTTGGATGTTATCGCAGGAACTGTAAAAACTAATAATAATGAGCATAAAGCTTCATCAAATGATAAAAATATGACTGATATCAAAGTTATTGAAGCTACCATCTATAAGATGATAAGTGAAATTGATGTTGAAAATCAAAGTATTAATATTTCAGAATTAGGGATTAGAATTGTGAAAAGATATCCTGATTTTGATGTTAGAAACTATGGATATAAAAAATTGTCACGATTTTTAACTGGTTTTAGTAAGTTAGATATCCATTCTAAGGGTAAAAATGGAATCTGGGTTTCTTTAAAAACAGAAAGAGAAGTTAAAGAGAAAGTATCAAAAAGAAAACGCCGAACAAATAAAAGATGATTTCTATTAAAATAGAAATCATTTTAATTATTTAGCCTAGCTAAAATTTTATTTATTGCTTTAAAATGTTTGATGCATTCATCAAGTTCAGCTTCTGTTAAAATGTTAAACGAAAGTGATAAGTGTTCATGGATTTTATCTTTTAGATAATTAATAACTTTTACACCTTCATCTGTAATCTGCGTTAAAACAATTCTGCGGTTTTCCTTTGATGTGTATCTTAATACCCATTTATTTTCTACTAGAGAATTCATTATTCTGGTAATTTGTTGATTTGAGACCCCTAATTTTTTAGCTAATTCTGACATTGATATGGTTTCAAACTGATAGATTAGATGAAGACATATATGTTGATGGGGAGATAGTTTCAAATTTCCACAAAAGTTTCCCCCATGGATAACATTACGTCTAAAACTAGGAGCAATTTTTAATGATTCATTGATTAGAGTTGTAATTTTCTCTTTTTTCATAATCTTTCACCTAAATTAAATTATAAGCAAAAGTTCTTGCTTTTTCAATATTAAATTTCATTAATGTTAATATTTATCATTCGTGAAATATTTATATTGACAAATAATATTCAAGATTGTATAATTCAAAGATGTTCTATAAAAATCAGGTTTAGAGAGGAAGCAAATAATGATAAAATTATTTAAATATTTAAGGACAAAAGAATGGATTTTTGTTTTAATTAGTTTAATTTTCATCGTTACTCAAGTATGGCTTGATTTGAAATTACCTGAGTATATGTCAAAGATTACTAAACTTGTACAAACAGAAGGTAGTTTAATGAGTGATATTTGGATAACAGGTGCATATATGTTACTTAGTGCTTTTGGAAGTGTAATTGCAGCTGTTATTGTGGGGTATTTTGCTTCTAGAGTAGCCGCAGCATTTTCTAGAAGAGTAAGATATAGTTTATTTGAGAAGGTTGGCTCCTTTTCAATGGAGGAAATTAATCGGTTTTCAACTTCTAGTTTAATAACCCGGTCAACAAATGATATTACCCAAGTACAGATGTTTATTGCGATGGGACTCCAAGTCCTTATTAAAGCTCCCATTCTTGCCGCTTGGGCAATATTAAAAATATCAAATAAAAGTTGGCAGTGGACATTAACAACAGGAATTGCAGTTTTAATACTATTAGTTGTTATTAGTGTAATTATTATTTTTGTAATGCCTAAATTTAAAAAGATTCAGGAATTAACTGACAATTTAAATCGAGTGACGCGAGAAAATTTAATGGGAATTCGTGTCGTTAGAGCCTACAATGCAGAGGATTATGAACAAGAAAAGTTTGGCAAAGCAAATGATGAATTAACAAACACAAACCTTTTTGTACATCGGATCATGGCAATTATGAATCCAACAATGTCTTCAATTTTAAGTGGTATAAACCTAGCGATATATTGGTTGGGTGCATATATAATTAATGCTGGTAATATGCTTGATAAAATAGATTTATTTAGTGATATGGTAGTATTCTCATCTTATTCAATCCAAATTGTCTTTTCATTTATGATGCTTACAATGATTTTTATTATGTTACCACGGGCTGAAGTTTCAGCTAAAAGAATAAATGAGGTTATCAATACTGAGTTATCAATAACTGATGGTAATGCTTCTCTTGCTGATTCAACTTTAAAAGGGGTTGTGGAATTTAAGAAAGTAGCTTTTAAGTATCCTGATGCTGAGGACTATATATTAAAAGATGTTAGTTTTAAAGCAACCCAAGGTGAAACAATAGCCTTTATTGGTTCTACTGGTAGTGGAAAATCTACATTAATTAACCTGATTCCTAGGTTTTATGATGTAACAGAAGGTGAAATACTAGTCGATGGGATTAATGTTAAAGATTATACCCAGTATGATTTACATAATAAAATAGGTTATGTCCCGCAAAAGGCAGTGTTATTTACAGGTACAGTAAAATCAAATGTTGCTTATGGAGCAACTGGTAATGCTACTGAAGGCGAGATTGAGAAAGCATTAACAATCGCCCAAGGGCATGATTTTGTCATGAAAATGGACGGAAAATATGAGGCAGCAATATCTCAAGGAGGAACAAACTTATCTGGTGGTCAAAAACAAAGGATTGCGATTGCTCGGGCAATATGTAAAGATCCAGAAATCTTTATCTTTGACGATTCCTTTTCAGCACTAGATTATAAAACGGATCACATTTTACGAAGTGAATTAAATAAACAAACCAAAAATAAAACAGCTTTAATTGTTGCGCAACGAATTGGAACAATTAAAGATGCAGATAAAATAATCGTTTTAGATCAAGGTAGGGTTAAAGGAATTGGAACCCATAATGAACTTATGAAAACATGTAAAGTATATCAAGAAATAGCCTATTCACAATTATCAAAGGAGGAATTAGGAAATGAGTAAACAACAACCTCCGGTTAGAGGACATAGGACAAGAGATTTTCGTAAAGCTAAAGATTTTAAGAAATCAATTGGTAAATTAATTAACTACAGTAAAAAGTACTTACCGATTATTTTAATAGCGCTTATCATCGCAACGATTAGCTCGATATTTTCGATAATTGGGCCAAATAAATTACGCGAAATAACGGATATTATCACTGATGGTTTATTTTTAGGAATTGACTTGGATGCGATAAAAAAGATTGGGCTTTTTCTAGTTATTTTATATTCTTTAAGCGCAATTTTCTCCTATGCCCAAGGGTATATTATGTCAACAATAACCCAGCGCATATCTAAAGGTTTACGAGCGGATATTTCTTATAAAATTAATAAATTACCCTTAAAATACTTTGATCGAACTACATATGGTGATGTATTGAGTCGGGTTACTAATGATGTTGATATGATTAGTATGACATTAAATCAAAGTATTGTATCACTAGTTACTGCGATTACGATGTTTTTTGGTTCGTTACTAATGATGTTTATTATAAATTGGATTATGGCTCTAGTTGCAGTAGCATCAACATTAATTGGTTTTGTATTAATGGCAATAATAATGACTAGATCACAGAAATATTTTGTTAGGCAACAAAAAGATTTAGGGACAATTAATGGGCATATTGAAGAAATCTATTCTGGGCATCTTGTTGTTAAAGCATACAATGGAGAAAAGGCAGCTTTACAAAAGTTTAATAAAATAAATAATAGTTTACATGATAGCGCCTGGAAATCGCAATTTTTATCAGGACTTATGATGCCAATTATGAATTTTATCGGTAATTTTGGTTATGTTGCTGTTTGTGTTGTTGGTGCAGCTTTAACGATGAGTGGAGAAATAAAATTTGGTGTTATAGTCGCATTTATGATTTATATTCGTTTATTTACCAACCCACTTTCACAAATTGCTCAAGCTGCCACGAGACTACAATCAGCAGCTGCAGCAAGTGAAAGAGTATTTGAATTCCTAGAAGAAGAAGAATTAAACGATGAAAGTTATAAAACAATCTATTTAGATAAAGTGAAAGGTAATGTAGAATTTAAAAATATTCACTTTGGATACGATGAAAATAAAGAAATAATTCATGATTTTTCTTTGAAAGCTCAAGCGGGACAAAAAATTGCGATTGTCGGACCAACTGGAGCTGGAAAAACAACAATTGTCAATTTATTAATGCGTTTTTATGAAGTGAATTCAGGTGAAATTAAGATTGATGGAATTTCGATTAAGGACATTACACGTGAAAATGTACACGACCTTTTCTGTATGGTTCTACAGGATACTTGGTTATATGAAGGAACAATAAAAGAAAATATTGTTTACAGTAAAAAGGGTGTTAAAGATGAAGACATTGTTAAAGTCTGTAAAATAGTTGGAATTGACCACTTTATTCGAACTCTTCCAAAAGGTTACGATACAGTCCTAAATGATAAGGCTAATTTATCACAGGGACAAAAACAGTTAATGACAATTGCGCGGGCAATGATTCAAAACAATCCGTTGCTTATTTTAGATGAAGCTACAAGTTCGGTTGATACAAGAACAGAAATTTTAATTCAGGAAGCAATGGATAAATTAATGGTTGGAAGAACATCTTTTGTGATTGCTCATCGATTATCAACTATTAAGAATGCAGATATGATTTTGGTTATGAATGACGGAAAAATTATTGAAAGCGGAACCCATACAGATTTACTAGCTAAATCAGGCTTTTATGCCGAACTATACAATAGTCAGTTTGAAGGTTAATAAAAAAACAAAGGTGAACTACCTTTGTTTTTGTTTAGCTGTCAAATAAATATTGTATAACATAATTATTAAAATAGTAAAGCTTAATTTGTATGCGATTATGATCCAAGTTATTGCACCAGTATTTACAAATAGTAATACATCTTCGATTAAAGCATGACATAAAAGGAGAAAGGTGGTGACAAGTTTTAAGTCTTTAGTATTCATCTTTCCTTCTTTATAGTTAATTAAAATGGTACTAGCACCATATGTTATGCCAATAAAAACCCCTACTATTAGTGAGCTTTGGGCATGTTTACTGAAACCTAAATATTTAGTAAGCTTATATAAAATGTTATTTACTTTATCAAGTATCTTAAATTCTTTTAAGATTTCTAATCCTAATAGTAATCCAGTAATAATAATTATTAGTGTTATTGTAGTATTAAGAATTGTAAGAAAATAATTTTGGAGTAAGTCTTTTAGCCACAGTAAAAATGTTGCTTTTGTTAATGGGGGAATGCTAGTTTCTTTAATAATGGTTTCATAGGCAAGCTCGCTATATTTAGTACCAATAAAAAGATTTAATAAAATTCCCGAACTAATCGCCGAAGCAAATCTGATAAATAATTGTTTTATAATTGAGACGCGTAATCCTTTCATTATTGCAGATTCAACTATTAAGGAATGTGCAAATAAAAGCATTACCGCAATAATAGTAACTTCTTTTACGGTAAAACTCATTGTTGCCATGACAGCAATGGCACCATAATTATTTAAAAGGCTTCCTGTGATAATTACTAGGCAAGCATCCCCGGGGAGCCCAAACAATGCCATTAACGGTTTAAAGATAAAGATTATATATTTTATAACATCTAAATATTGTAACAGCATTACAATAAATGTTACAGGGGTAATTATTTTTAACATAAAAAAAATACTTTTTCGAGCATTATTATAAGTATTTTTTATTATTCTTTTAAATGAAGCTTTCATATAAACCTCCGGCTGATAGCTTAATTTTATCAACCTTAGAAAATTTATACAAGTCTAAATTCTAATTTTGTCATCTGAAATTAGATAATATTTTTCGTCTAAAGTATATTCAGCAATATTGCAACAATGATCTCCGATTCTTTCTAAATTTGACAATAATTCTATGAACATTATACCCATTTCCGATATACAAACCCCTTCATTTACTCGAAGTGTATGGTATTTACGGGCAGTTTTTTCAAGGTTATCAACTTTTGCTTCTAACTCTACTACCTCTCGGGCTAACTTTTTGTTATTGTTACTGATAATTATTAGGCAATGATCAAGCATTAATATAATTATAGTAAACATCTTATTTAAATCTTCCCAAGCTGCCTCAGAAAATGTGCCTTTATTTTCAGTGATATACTCATAAACTTCGAGAAGATTTTCGCAGTGATCACCAATTCGCTCTAAGTCGCGAATTGTATCGAGGTATTTCGAGAGCTCTTTAGTTGATAGTTCCGGAATGGATGTTGTCAGTTTAACTAAATAATCATGGATCCTTCGGTCTAGGGTATTAATAATTGTTTCAAGCGCCATAGCTTCTTCATATATTTTATTATTTGGTTCGGTAATATACTGATATGTTTCAGCTAACATTTTTTTTACAGTCTTAGACATGTGGATAATTATTTTTTTAGCACTTTCAAGGGCAAGGACTGGTGAGTTTTTGATTAAATTTTCACTTAATATTTCATCAATTAATTCATCGTCATCTTCTTCACCGCGGATTATTTTTTTGATTAATAAAATAAAATAATTTATAAACCAAACTAAGCTAAAAGTACAAATAAAATTAAAGAGTAAATGGGCATATGCAATTGCTAGCTTATTTGATGCCCCAGTTATATCTTGTAAATATTCAATAATGGATATAAAAGGAGATAAAAATATCATAAATAATAGCGCGCCAAAGATATTGAAAAAGACATGAAAAAGTGATGCCCTTTTAGCAGCTATTGAACCACCAATAGCAGCAATAATAGCAGTTATTGTTGTACCAATATTATTACCAAAAAGAATCGGTATTGCTCCAGTTAATGTTAATTCACCTGTATCAACAATACTTTGGACAATTCCTGTCGTTGCTGATGAGGATTGAACAATTGCGGTTACAATTAAACCAGTCATTAATCCTAACCATGGTTTATTACCAAAACTAGCAAGTATATTGCGAATATAATTTGATTCATTAATGACACCTTTTAGTCCATTACCCATTAAATCCATCCCATAAAATAGGAGTCCGAAACCAATTAATGCTTGTCCAATAGTTTTAAGTTTTTTGTTTCTGAGGAAAAAAGCAAAAACAGCCCCGATACCGATAACTAATAAGGAATAATCACTAATTGCGGGAAAACTAAACAAAAATGCGGTGACCGTGGTACCCATATTAGCTCCCATGATAATACCAACTGCCTGAGGCATGGTCATTAATCCAGCACGAATTAAACTGATTGATAAGGCAGTTGTGCCAGATGATGATTGAATTACAGTAGTTACAATAAACCCAACGAGAATTCCAACGTAAATATTGTTAGTTAATTTTTCAATTATCCTTTTCATTTTACTTCCTGCAAGTGCTTGTAAAGAATCGCCCATTAAATTTATACCATATAGAAAAAGCCCTAATCCTCCTATTAATCCTAATACAATGTCAAATATATTATTATTGTTTATTAAATCAATCATCTATATTCCTCCAGATGTAGCTACTATTATTATTAATATTATTATCAGAAATAACCGTTTATTATTAAAAATCAAAAATAAGAGTTGAAGAGCTCAACCCTTATTTTTATTAGAAACTCAAGCACCTTTTAGGAAAATATTGCGATAACGATTGATAAAGAAAATATAAAGAGTAATATTGATAAAAGATTTGTGATAACAACATATATTATGGCTAGTTTTGTGTCTTTAGTTGTCATTAAAAACTTTAATAAAAAGAATTCGATAATAAAAATAGCTAATTTCGTAATTGCATAAAAGATTAAAGAACCAGATAGTAAAAATACTATATTTAATAGAAACAGTGAAATATAATTAGAGATTAATATATAAGCTATAATATCATTAAAATAGTACTTAATTTTTAAAATATGAGCTGTTATATACTCAGCTATAATAGTTAAAAAGTATAAAATGAAATTAA
>CALFRW010000185.1 GCA_937919135.1 uncultured Haloplasmataceae bacterium | reverse complement strand
TTAGGTATGTCTTAACATAGTTGTATTTATTTAAAAAGAACCGATTAATTTCGGTTCTCTTTAAAGTAGATGAGAAACTCAGTGCCTTCATTCAAAATGCTATTCACTTCTATTTTTGCTTTATGAATATCAAGGGTTGACTTGACAATTGCTAGACCTAAGCCCGTTCCACCAGTTTCTCTGCTTCGGGCTTTATCAATCCGATAAAACCTCTCAAATATATGTGGTAATGCTTCCTTAGCAATCCCGATTCCTTCATCTTTTATTGATATAACAATATTATCGTCTTTTATATAAGACTTTACGTAAATGTTTTTGTTTTCATCTGTATAGTTTATCGAATTTAATAATAAATTTAAAAAGACATGTTTTAAGCGATAATAATCACCACTAATCATTAACTTATCTGTTAAATTTAGCTTTAGAATTTGACTTTTCGCATTTATTTTAGGTTTTAATATTTCTACAACTTTATATATTAACTTTGTAAGATCAACTTCTTCAAAATGAATAATTCCTTTATCATTTTCTAATCGAGAAATTAACAAAATATCATTAACAATTTTCTCCATCCGTTCATTTTCGCTCTTAATAATCGTTAAAAATTCTCTTACTGTTGCCTTAGAATGATTTTCCCGCTCTAATAAAATTTCTGATGCACCTTTAATAGCTGAAAGTGGTGTTTTTAATTCATGTGAAGCATCAGCCAAAAACTCTCGTTGTAAGACTTCATACTTTTTTAACTCTGTAATATCATCAAAAATAAATAATATTCCGATAAAAGAAAATATATCATAGACACT
Source organism: uncultured Haloplasmataceae bacterium (assembly GCA_937919135.1). GTDB lineage: Bacteria > Bacillota_I > Bacilli_A > Haloplasmatales > Haloplasmataceae > CALFRW01. Next base: position 2,215 of record CALFRW010000185.1, on the reverse strand, counting down.
ATTTCTTACAGGTATCGCATTTATATGATAAAAGCGATCATTAATAGATAGATAATCACTTACTTTAGACTCAAAAATAAATGCATCATCAATAAATTTAAAAATACTTTGAATTCTAAGTTTCTCATATATATCATTTATTTCAATATTCGCATCGATAGAGTTTAAAAATTGATGGTTTGTGTAACGAATTCTTCCATCTCTATCAATGTATATAATAGGATGAGTAATATTATTAGTTAGAATTCTAATTGTAAGCTCATGTTCTTCCTTTTTAAAACTTAATTTTTCTATTTTTTTTACTATCCGATTTAAATTAGCATTTAACTTATGTTGTTTAATAAATTTTGTGATTATTTTACCATCTATATTATCGTTGATTATATTTTCTATCGTTTGATTTAAATTATCATAATCCCTTTTATATATTAAATAAAAAAATATAATCATTCCATGGATAGTTAAAGATAATAAACTAAGTATTAGTAACATATAAGCCTTTATGCTTCCTAGCATAAAACCACCAAAAATTATTATTATACTTAATATAAAAGTAACAATAAATGTCCTAATTTTTATCATTAGTTTCTTCCTCTAACATATAACCTAAACCACGTTTCGTAACTATAGTTATATTGCTTTTCGTTAATTTCTCACGTAATTTAAAAATATGCACATCTACTATTCTAGTATCTCCATCATATTCAAAACCCCATAGTTTTTCTAACAATATATCCCTTGATAGGACAATTCCTTTGTTCTTTAACAAAAATAATAATAAATCGTATTCTTTATTTGTGAGTGAAACTGGTTCATTATTAATATATAACTCATGGCGATTTAAATCAACAGAAAGATTTTTATACTTAATCATATTTGAGACCTTCATTTTTCTTCGAAGTCCTGCTTTAATACGAGCGATTACTTCACGGGGTGAAAATGGTTTTGTCATATAATCATCAGCGCCAGTATCAAGACCGATAATTTTATCATATTCATCATCACGTGCTGTTAGAATAATTATATAAACATCATCGTTTCTTTTACGTAACCTCCGGCAAACTTCAATTCCATCTAATTTAGGTAACATCAAATCTAGGAGGATTAAGTCATAATCATTTTGTTTTGCCATCTCTAAACCGGTTAAACCATCTAATGCGCTATTAACCTCAAAACCAGCTTGTTGTAAGTCATATGTTAGTAATTTTTGAATAGATACTTCATCCTCAATAATTAATATTTTAGCCATAAAATCACTCCATATCATATTTTATGAACCTATTTCCATTTTACTGTAAATCATAATGAATGCAAACAATTTTCCTGAAATTTATGAAAAAACTCTCCTTAGGGCCCCCCACCCACATGAATAAAGACACTTAAGGCTGCTTCGGTTAAGATCTGACCTGGTTCGCGCTTACCCATTGGATGAGGGTTCCTAAGAAGAGTTTATGTACATTACATATTATACATGAACTTCATTTATTTATCAATCTTTTTTTCTTGTCTTAAGGATTGAAAAAATTGTTTAAGCAAATTTACACAATCAGCTTCTAATACTCCGCTTTCATAATCTACCTTATGATTATATTTTTCAACATCTAGAAGTTTTACTAGACTTACGATTGAACCAAATTTAGGATCGCTAGCACCAAAAACTACCTTATTTATTCTTGACAATATTAAAGCACCAGTGCACATCGCACATGGTTCTAATGTGACATAGATATCACAATCATTAAGTCGCCAAGAGTTTAATTTTTTACAAGCTTCATTAATCGCTATTATTTCTGCATGCATGGTAGAATTTTGTGTTGTCTCCCGTAAATTATGACTACGAGCGATTATTTCTTCATCTTTTACTATAACACAACCTACAGGGACTTCTCCTATATTATATGCTTTTTTAGCTTCTTTAATTGCTTCTTTCATGTAATATGTTTTACTTTTCTTCATAAATGCCACCTAGTTTTTTTTCAATATACCTTTTGTTCCAAATTAACCATGATAACAACTTGTTTTTACCATTACAATCAATATTATACCATTTAAAACAATAAGTATAAATTGTATAAATAAATATTGCTATTATTTTAATAGTAACTGTATTATTTTACTAAAAGTTTGATATAATTAGGTTAATATAATAGGGAGAGGATTTTAATGTTTAGAACAATATTTTTACTGTTGTTTTCTTGGGCATTTTCAGTATTTA
>CALFRW010000184.1 GCA_937919135.1 uncultured Haloplasmataceae bacterium | reverse complement strand
TCCTGGACTGGGACGAAAATCAAGGGTTGGGTCTTCCGCATTGATTCGACATTCGATCGCACAACCTTTAATTTTTATCTCTTTTTGTGTTAAAGTTAGTTCTTGCTTATAAGCAATTTTTATTTGTTCTTTTACAATATCAATTCCTGTTACTAATTCCGTAACGGGATGCTCTACCTGAATCCTAGTATTCATTTCAATAAAATAGTAATTTCCATTTTTATCAACGATAAACTCTACCGTACCAGCACTCTCATAGCCAACTTCCTTCGCAATTTTAATTGCTGAGTTTCCAAGTTCTTCGCGTAATTTTGCATTAATAAATGGACTTGGTGCTTCTTCAATCACTTTTTGATTTCTTCTTTGTATTGAACAATCACGTTCACCTAAATGAACGACATTACCATAGGCATCAGCTAAGATTTGTACCTCGATATGACGTGGACTTACAATGAACTTCTCAATATAAACATCTTTACAGCCAAAATTTGCTTCTGCTTCCATTACTGTACGGCGATAAATGTTTTCAAAATCCTTTGCTTCATTTACAAGACTGATTCCTTTTCCACCACCACCATTAGCTGCTTTAATAAGGATCGGGTAACCAATACTTGAAGCAATCTTTAAACCTTCTTTTACTGACTTTACAATCCCATCAGAACCGCTAACAACTGGGACCTTACATTTTTGAGCAATTTTTCGAGCAACTGATTTATTGCCACATTTTTCAATTACCTCATGACTTGGACCTATGAATTTTAAATTACACTTTTCCACAATTTCCACAAATTTTTCATTTTCAGATAAAAAACCATATCCAGGATGAATCGCATTACAGCCTGTTGCTATTGCAGCGCTCACAATGTTATTAATACTTAAATAGCTGTTTGTCGCCTTTTCACTACCAATACATATCGCTTCATCCGCAAATTTAACATGAGCACTATCTTTATCAGCACTAGAATAAACCGCAACGCAGTTAATTCCTAACTCTTTACAAGCACGAATAATTCTAACCGCAATTTCTCCTCGGTTCGCAATTAAGATTTTATTTTGCATCGTAACCCCTACTTTATCGTTAAAATAACATCTTCAAAGCCAATTGGATCGCCGTTTTTTAACTTTATTGTTTCAATTTCCCCAGCAACTGGCGCTGTTATTTCATTCATTATTTTCATTGCTTCGATAATGCATAAAGTATCACCCTTATTAACCTTTTGACCACTCCTAACAAAAGGTTCATCTTGAGGAGATTTTGCTGCATAAAATGTACCTACAAGTGGGGATTTAACATGATACCCCAAATTTTCACTCACTGGTACATTTTCTACATGTTTAATTTGCGATATTTGTTTTACATCACTTTTATTTAATTTTATTTTAAAATTATCTAATTCGATTTCTAAATTTGTAATATTAGAATTTTCAAAATCTCTAATAATATTTTGAATTTGTTTGATATCCATAAAAACCTCCATAATATATTTTGAAGTTCAAAGTATATGATTAAAATTAAAGCGATATATAATATCGCATTTAATTAAGCTTTTAATTTTTCAACAAATCTTACTATATCGCCAACTGTTTTTAAGTTTTGGGTTTCATCATCAGGAATTGCGATTTCAAACTCCTCTTCAATTGTCATCACTAACTCTACCGCATCCAAACTATCAGCTCCTAAATCATCTTGTAAATGCGTTTCCAAAGCTATTTCCTCCTTTGAAACACTTAATTCCTGAGCAATAATTTCACTAATTTTTGTAAATATCATTTTCATTCCTCCATTTATTTATTATTTACATAACCGACCGCAAGTGTCTGAAGTCCTACATGAGCAACGACTGTTGCTGGTAAAGTAAAAGTTTTTACTTCTGTATGTGGTAATCGTTCTTTAATAATTTTTAAAGCATAATCTAAATCGCGATGATTATTAGTATGTGAAACATGCACAACACCATTATTATGATCTAATTCTAATACTACCTTTTCAATTACTGCTTTAATAGCTGCTTTATATGTCCTCACTGTTTCTAAACTAACAAGTTTACCCGCTTCAGTTAAAGTTATCACGGGCTTAAGTTTTAACAAATTGGCTAAAATACTTTTCGCATTTGATAACCTTCCATTACGAACTAAAGCAGTTAAATCATTAATTGTCGCATAATAACCTGTTCTATTCCTTAATGCGATGACTTCCTCGATAATCGTTTTCACATCTTTTCCAAGCCTTACTAATCTACATGCTTCAAATACCATACTTCCCAAAATTGAAACAGTAGTTTTAGTATCGACAACATCGATAGTAATCCCTTCAACTAACTCACTTGCTAAAAATGCATTTTGATAAGTCCCACTTAACTCCTTAGATATAGGCAAATAAATAATATTTGTATAGCCTAAGTCCCTAATTAATTCATACATATTAAGTGTTTCACCTACAGATGGTTGTGAAGTTTTAGGTATTTTATCACTTAGCCTTAAAGCCTCATAAAATACTTCGTCACCATTTTGATCAAAATCTTTAAATTCTTCATCACCAATAAAACATGGAAGATCAATCATAAATAAATGATCATAATTATGCTTTACATTATATATTGATGATGAGCTATCTGTTAATATTGCGATTTTTGTCATAATCTTACTCCTTATATAATTTGAATATCAAATAGTTTGTATATCAAAAGATTTGAAGTACAAACTAATTTTATCATATATAATCTGTTTGTCAATTATAATTTACAAAAAAATCCGATTTTTTTTTGATAAAACAAATAGGACTAAGCAAATTTGCTTAGTCCTATACTTTCTATTAACATGCCTTAATATCTTTCTTTAGTAAATTCCAAAAAATCAACTTCAGTAAGTTTTTCTATTCTAGCCTTTTTAGCAATTTTCAATATTTTAGTTGATAAATCATATGAATGTTCACCACAATAATCACACTCATAATGTGGAACATTCTTAATTACTAATCCATCATTAAATTTAACATCTCCAAATATAAATTGCATTTCATTTCCGCAAACACAATTTTTCATGAGATTCACCTCATAACTTTCCTTTACTTTTAAATACTTATAATCTTCTTTCAATATATTTATATTATTCAAGTAAAATGAATATGTTAATTATCATTAATAACTGTTACTATATGCAATTCTTTTTTATTTAAATATACGAATGATATAATAGTAAAATCATTTGGCTTATTTCCTATAATTCCATAAATACTAAAAGATATGTTTGGGTGAAAATTTCTTGTTATTAACCCTGTTTTAGTTCTTATTGGTGTTAATCTAGCATCTTTCAAAAAAATGATATTTTTAAACATTTTATCTATTTCTTCCTGTTCAACTTGCCTTTCATCTAATCGAAATAAAGCATGTTTACTAAATGATACTTTTACTTGTTCATTCACTACTTCTTTAATTTTAGTGAGCACTTCTTTTTGTCTTTCTTCGGATAAAGAAACGATTACACCCATAGGAATTCCTCTTAAATTGTCTCCTTTTTCTATATCATCTGACTTCAATTGTATTATAGTATTTCTTAAATAATTAATTTCTTTTTTAGTTAACTTTATTATGTCGTGTTCTGCTTGTTCCCAATCATAATCTATTCCATCTTTTGTGGTAAATCTATATTTATCACCTTTCACTGAATCTTGCCCCCTACAAAAATTCAAATTTCTTATTATCTTATATTTTATCATATGTAGGGATCTTTTCAACATAATTTTTATAAGTTTTTTAGTCCAATTTCTTGACATCATATCAGTACTAAAGAATATTACTTAATATATAAATAACTAAAAATAAGTAAAATAGGTAATTTTTTATTCTATACCTTATCAAATTTTATGTTTTTCAATATTAATTAGATCACTTAAATAATTAATATTAGATAAAGCAATTTTACCTGTTTCTTTTTCCATCGCATTTGCTGTCCCACAAGCTGTAGCAAGCCTTAACATCTTGATTGTATCATAATCACGCTTTAACGCTACCGCAAACCCTGCTATCATTGAATCACCTGAACCAACAGGATTTTTGACTTCAACTTGTGGTAAAGTAATCCGGTACATAAATTGATCATTAAATACTAGGGAACCATTACCACCTAATGATACGACGATAAACTCAATCCCTTTATTAAGTAGAGGAACGACACTCGCTATTACATCTTCTTCACTAGTTATTTTTTTACCAATTAAGCTTTCCAATTCAGATTTATTAGGTTTTATCAAATATGGTTTAGCTTCAATTCCTTTTACTAAAGCTTCCCCACTAGTATCTAGTATAAATATCTTACCTAATTTATTTGCTTTTTCAATTAATATTTTATATGTATCGGCTGCTAACCCTTTAGATAAACTACCAGAAGCGCATACTACTTCTACATCTTTTAATAAAGTTTCATATAATGAAAAAAATTCATTACGTGCTTTTTCATTTATTAGTGGACCAGGTTCAAGTATTTCTGTTTGACTACCATCAGTAGATAAGATCGCGATACATTGTCTAGTATTATCTCTAATAGGTAGAAATTTATGATTAATATTTAATTCAACTAGTTTACTTTTAATAAATTGTCCTGAATTACCACCTAAAAAACCGGTAGCTAATACCCGTTCATTAAGTGCAGTGATAACTTTTGTGACATTAAGACCTTTCCCGCCTGGGGTATATTCAAAATCACTAGTTCGGAAGACTCCACCAGTCTTAAAATTATCAATATTATACCTTATATCTACTGAAGGATTTAATGTTATTGTTAACATAACTAAATTCCTTCTTCAACTTCATTGGTTTTAGCTTCAGTTTTAATAGTTTCATACTTAATTATTTGATTTTTTGCGAGTTCAACTAAATTATTAGCGTATTGCTCAATATCATCAACATAATTTCGTGACATTAAACATTCAACAAGCATTGGTAAATTAGTACCAGCAAAAACAGAGATATTTTGATGATTAAGTGTAGCTAGTGCCGATTGTCTAAAGGGTGAGCCCCCTAATAAATCAGTAAAAATAAAGATCTGTTCACAATCTGATAGCTGTTTTATCGCTGTTTCAATATTTGTGGATAATTCATCTAATGATATAACACCATCAAAATCAACCGCAAAATAATGTTCTTGAGCACCAATAACAAGTTCAACTGATGATGTCAAACCACTAGCAAAATTTCCATGTCCTGTAACAATAATTCCAATCATTTTTTCCCTCCTAAATTTGAATTTAATAACTGTATAAATAGACTTATAAGCATTTATAGGGTATAATAAGATTGAGGTGGAAAAATGCAGAAAGTACAAAAAAACATAAATAAAATAAGACTATTATATGATACCAAAGAACGAATGATTTATACAGATATGCATAATAATCATTACATAATTACAGAAGAAAAACTCCAAAAATATGAATTTTTTCATAACCGTTACCTTTTCAGTTTTACAATCGCAATCCTACTAAGCATTATCAATTTATATCTAGCATTAGGTATCGGCATTGCTTCATTAATTATTTTAGAAATCCGCTTTCGCACTTCATTTTTAAGAACTTGTGATCAAATTGATGAATTTGTCGTTCACAAAACGAAAAATCTTCCTGATAAAACTAAGAAGGAGAATTTAATCTTAGCGGTCATCTACTTTTTATTAGGAGCTATCCTCTTATATTTTACTATAATAAATGAAACTTCTAAAGAATTGACATATATCTCTTACGGTATTGTGTTATTTGCTTTCTTTACGGGTATCAAATATTTAGTATCTATATTTAAGAAATAAAAACATTCCTTGTGGAATGTTTTTTTATTCGATAACTTGTTTTATCGCGTATCTTTCTGTTTTAACTACTACACCATCTGCAATTTCAACCTTGGCAAATCTTTCATCTAGATGTTTTATTCTTCCATATACTCCACCAAGTATAACAACTTCCATATTAGGTTTTAATTCCTGTTGAAAACTAACTATTTTACGTTGTTGTTTTTTTATCGAAATAAAAGTAAAAACAAAGTAAATAGCTAATAAAACAACTAAGGAAATGATAAAATAAATTAGAAATTCTGCCATGTGTATACTCCTTTTTTTATTAAGTGACCCCTCTTATTAAAATAAGAGGAGTCGTGGTAATTATGTTATTTACCTTTATATTATTTCTAGAATATTCCGATTAATGCTCCTAGTAATCCTAGTCCTAGTAATAATGTAATTGCTTTAACCGCAGACCAGTTATGCTTCTTAATTAACCAATATACAAAGAGTGTTAAGCCTAGAGGTAATAACTTAGGCATAATACCATCTAATATTTCTTGAATCACAATTGGACTTTCTCCATTAGGGATTTCTAAATTAAATTTTGTTTCCCCATAAAGCGATACCAAAGCACCAACAACAATAACACCAAGAATACTTGCAGCACGGGTAAACTCTTTTGAATGTCGAGTGAGTTTTTCAATTGCCGATGTTCCTACATTATATGACCAGTGCATTAACCAGTAACGCATACCAAATTGGACCACATTAAATAATAGTAGGAAGACAAATGGTGCAATGATGTTTCCATCAAGTGCCATGTTAGATGAAATACCAGCAGCAATTGGGACTAAAGTAAACCAAAATATAGCATCCCCAATTCCGCCTAAAGGTCCCATTGCTGCAACACGTACAGCTCGGATTGTTCCA
>CALFRW010000183.1 GCA_937919135.1 uncultured Haloplasmataceae bacterium | reverse complement strand
AAATTCAAGAATATCCCCGGGTTGGCATTCCAACACTTCACATATTGCTTCAAGAGTTGAAAAGCGAATTGCTTTAACTTTACCAGTTTTTAAATTAGATAAATTAACAATACTAATACCTACTTTTTCTGCTAACTCATTTAGCTGCATTTTTCTATCAGCTAAGATGCGGTCTAATCTTACAATTATTGCCATAATAGACCTCTAAACCGTTTCATTGTATTCATTTTGAAGATAGGCACCGTAGTTAAAGATATTTGCAAGAATTAAGATTAGTAGGCCAATAAAGATGTAGTCTAAGTTTAATGAAAATTCTGAATTAATATTGATAATATTTAACTTTTTAATGGTGAACATCCCTAAAATAAAGTTAAACGTTGGAATTAATACTGAGCCAGCTAAAAATGTAAAAGCAATAAAATACAAATGCTTAACATTTGCTTTCGCAAATGGATTGTTGTTTTTTACTTCAGCTAATATTTTATAAACTGCATAAAAAAGTAATAGTGAAAATATGATGTGAACAAGTCCAACAACAATCGCAATTAAGGTAATGAACTTAACATTTCCACCATCTATTGGTTCTGATATTATGTACTTTATCGCATCCCCAATCTCTAATTTTATTGTACCTACCGCGAAATTAAATACTGTTTCAGGTATAAATAGCACAATAATAAAACCGAGGATTGCTAATACACCAGCACCAATTAACAGACAAAATAATACTTTGCTTATAATATAACTGACTTTTATAAGCGTGTGGTATTTTTTTTCGTTATACATTTTTTCCTCCTAAACTTTCTGTTTATTATATTATATACAGTATTTTAACCTTTGTCAATAAAAATTTAATGTTTGTCATTAAATATATATAAAAATACATAAAACATAAAGACTATCTTTATCCCAAGCAAGGAATTGGTTATTTTTAACTATTAATATTAAATAGTAAAAAAATGTCGTTAAATATGATAAAATAATAGATGTTAAATCCTTAATAAATTTATAGGAATGATAGAATGAACTTATTTGATTTTTTACCAGCGAAATTCTTTAGTATCTTATCTTCTAGTAATAAAGATATTTATGCAGATTGTATTTTTGTGATTTATAAGACAAGTTCCAATATATCATATGGAGTTAAGCGAGAACTAATTATTGATGTTTTAACAGATTACTTTAATGACTCCAGTGATGTAACTTTTATGGATGAAAAAGAAGTAATAAGTGATGCTCGTGATAAGGCCAGTTTTATTATTCGTAAATTTGAAGAATGTGGCTGGATTTACCGTGTTGATGATAATAATTATGTTGAAGAGATTAATTTCCATGATTATGCGATAGCTTTTATCGAAACGATGGAAAAACTGATAAATAATGATCGTTTAGAATATCAAGGCTATGTCTATAGTATTTATTCATTACTTTTTAATAATGAAGATAAAATGTTGCCCAGTATTATGCTAGAGCAAGTATTTGATAATATTAAAAAATTAATTAATGGTTTGAAAATACTAAATTCTAATATTCATCAATATATTGATAAAATAACAAAACTAAAAACTGCTGAGGAAATTATGGATCTTCATTTTAATGATTATGAAGCAAATATTGTTGATAAAAGTTATCATAGGTTAAAAACGAGTGATAATGTTAGTAAATTTAGACCAAAAATCATCAGTAAACTAGAATCTATTCGTGATGATAAAGAATTAATAAAAGTAATCTGTAATCAATATGTTGAACTGGAAAAAGTAAGTTCAGTTGAACAAGGCTATGATATTATTATCAGAAATTTAAGTGATATGATTAATGCTTTTAATAATATTGATACAATTATTCGTGATATTGACCATAAACATAATGTTTATCTAAGGCAATCACTAGTTCGGGTTAAATTTATGTTAAATACGACAACAGATTTGACTGGTCAGATTAACTCGGTGTTAAAATATATTGTTAGTAATGCAAAGCAAAAGGCGTTAGATTATAATAATGATTATCTACCTGAAGACCTAAACATATTTGAAATCTTCCCGCAAAGTTTTATTGATGAATTTTCTTTATATACCGCAACAGAGGGTAAAAGAGAATTTAATCCACAAAAGTTAAATAAAACAAAAGTTTTATCTAACGAAGAAAGAAAAAAGTATTTAATTGACTTTAAGAAAAAAAGCGAACTCCGCTTAAATAAAAAAGTGATTAATGAATATGTTCTAAAACAATTAGATAATAGAAAAGTTATGAATGCATCGATGTTACCATTAAATACAATGAATGATTTTATTAAACTTATGTATATTTTTGTTTATTCTAAGAGTCACCTCGTATCATATTATATTCTGCGTAAAAATAAGATTTTCAATTATAATGGATATCGCTTTAATGATTTTGAAATATGGAGGAAATAAGATGTTTGAAGCTAAATTTAATGATTTAAATACAACACAAAAAAATGAGTTTTCTCGGATAGCCAATAAATTATTGTCAATTTCTTTTTTGACCAAAAAGAAGGAAGATAATAAAAAGGATTATTATTTTATTCAAAACCATAAAGAGTTATTTATTAATTATTTTGCCTATATAAATTGGGAATTAGAAATTGATGAAGAATTTGGTGTGGTTCATTTAAATAATAAAGATAATATTAATCGATTAAATTTTAAATTAAATGAAAGTATTATTCTCTTGATTTTACGTTTGTTGTTTCATGAGAAAATGCAAGAATTAAGTTTAGCTAATAATGTTTTTATTAAGATTGATGAAATACATGAACGTTATAAAGCATTGAAAATCAGGGATAAAATGATTGATAAAACAACCTTAAGAAATACACTGCGACTATTTAAGCGTTATAACCTAATTGACCCGATTGATGGAGATTATGTTTTAGGTGATAGTCGTCTGATCATTTACCCAACAATTTTACTAGCAGTTAAGGTTGATGAAATAAACAAGGTCTATGAAAAGATAGACACCTTTAGGAAAGGTGGCGAAGAAGATGAAGAAACTTACGAAGATTAAATTGATTAACTGGCATTATTTTATCAATGAAACGATAACTATTGAAGGTAATGTTTTATTAACAGGAGAAAATGGCACTGGTAAATCAACTGTGCTTGATGCACTCCAATTTGTCTTAACAGCTGGTAAGCAAAAATTTAATACAGCCGCAAATGAGAAGGCATCTCGGGATTTAATCGGGTATGTGAGGTGTAAAACCGGATTTGATCTAAATCAATATGCGCGTGTTGGTGACGTGACAAGTCATGTCGCCTTAGAGTTTTTTGATGAGAATAAAAAAAGTACGTTTATAATTGGTACTGTGATTGATTCTGCAAGCAATTTAAGTAATCCTAAATATATCTTTTATCGTATTGAAGGTAAATTGATTGCTGATGCATTGTTTCTTGATCAAGAAACCCCTCGAAATATAAATAATTTTAAAATTTATCTTAATAACCTTAAGGCATATATTATGAAAACACAAGAACAGGCACGTAAAGATTTTTGTCATCGTTTCGGGTCTTTAAATCATCGATTTGTTGATTTGATTCCTAAGGCACTTGCTTTTAGGCCCATTAATAATGTTAAGGATTTTGTGTATTCTTACATCCTCGATAAAAAGGAAATTTATATTGATTATTTTAAAGAAAACATTAGAACAGTTACAGAATTTGAAAATCTATTAAAGCAAGTAAAAGTAAAGGTAACACAACTTGAAGCAATTTCAGAAATCTTTGACAAAATCAAACAAGTAGAAGAAAACCGTGATATTCAAGAGTATATAATTAAACGTACAAATAAAGAAATAAACTTAATTGATATTGAGAATAAAGAAAAAGCTTACCACAAACTTATTTTAGATAAAGAATTAACAGAAAGAAGTAAACTTAATCTAAATCAAGAGTTAACAAAAGAAAGAGACTATTTACAGGACTTAGAAAGAACACTAGCAACAAATGATAATTACCAACTTTTAAAAGACTTACATAAGGAAAAAAGTAGTTTGGAAAATCAATTGGCAGCTTTAATTAATGTTGAGAAAGCACTTGATGAAAAATTAACACAGTTATATGCTAATATCTATAAACTAAATACGTATAATGTTAATTTACCCGGTATGGATAAAATTTATCAATATCGGAATAAAGAAATTAATGAAGCAAATATCCAAGACCTTTTAATAACGCTTGATGTATTAAATACTGAACGTAAAAAAATGCATGAAGAACTAATCTATAACCGCGCAAATTTATTACACAAACGTGATTTAGAAAGAAATAAAATTGCGGAAGTGAATGAAGATATAAGTATATTACAGAAAAAGCAACTGATTTATCCAGATTATGTAATGAAGTTAAAAAATGCGATTCATACTGAGTTAAAAAAAGTTTTGGGTAAAGATATTCGACCCAAAGTTTTATGTGAATTACTATATATGAAAGATGAAACATGGCAAGAAGCAGTAGAAGGCTATTTAAATACGCAAAGGTTTAATTTAATCGTTGAACCAGAATATTTCGATTTAAGTTTAAGAGTCTATGAACAAGTTAAATACGAATTAAATATTCATACTACAGGACTGATTAATACTCAAGAGCTCGGTGCTTATAAGAGTGACAAGGAAAATAGTTTAGCATATTTAGTCGGCAGTGAAAATCAATTTGCGAAAAATTATATTAATATGATTTTAAACAATGTCGTATGTTGTGAGCATGTTGATGAATTAAAACAATATCCAGTTTCAATAACTAAAACCTGTATGGTTTATAAAAATAAAACTGCAAGGCAAATAAAAAAAGCAGTTTATGATCCACCTTTTATTGGGCGTGATGCTTATAAAAAACAATTAGCCAAAAAATTAGCAGAAAAAGCAACATTAGCCCAATTAATTAATGATTATGATGGGCAAATTAAACAAATTGATACCCTAATTGAGTTATTTGACAAGCTAGAAATTGTTAGTATAAGGGATAATTTGACTGTAAAGCTAAATATACAAAAAACAGCGAAAGCTATAGAATTAAATGCTGAAAAAATAAAAGAAATTGATAGTAGTAGCTTTATTGAAATTGAAATTAACATTCAAAAAATCAAAGAAACGGTTAAAACATTAGAAACTAGATTGACACATTTAGCAGAGAAAATTGGATCAATTAACTCAAATATTGTGTATAAAAATTCAGAAGTCAATGAAGCAAGGTCTAAACAGACGTTATTAGAAACTGAGCTTAAGGCAATTGAAAGGAAGATCTTAGCAATCCTAAATAAAGCAGAAGAAAGGTATATAGAAGCAATTAAAAATAAGGACCTAAATACAGTTAATACCAATTATGAAAGACAATTAAGTAATTCGGAAACGAGGATCATTAACTTATTATCTGACTTAAGAGTTAAGCAAACAGACTATAACCGCGACCACCATTTTGGTGCAGCCACGGGCATTGATGGTATGGAAGTATTTTATGCTGAACTAGATAAATTAAAAACAAGTCAAATTGTAATTTATGAAGAAAAGATTCGTGAGGCAAAGAAAAAAGCAGAAGAGCAATTTCAAGATGAGTTTCTATCAAAACTCCAAGAAAATATTCTAAATGCCCAAAGAGAGTTTGATAAATTAAATGATGCATTAAAAGGGATTACTTTTGGTGAAGATCGGTATAACTTTGTATATTATGACGATAAAAATAGTAAAAAATTATATGATATGATAATGGATAATAGTAATATCGGTGGTAAATCTTTGTTTTCAGAAAGTTTCAAGGAGAAACACCAGGAAGCTCTTGATGAATTATTTGATCAAATATCACTTGATAATGAAGCCTCTAAACTTGCACTAGACAAATATACTGACTATCGCTCTTATATGGATTATGATATTAAAATTATCAATAATAGTGGTTCGACAGCTTCATTTTCAAAGGTAGGAAGGGAAAAAAGTGGTGGAGAAACACAAACTCCTTATTATGTCGCAATTGCTGCATCATTTATTCAGTTATATAATAGTTATCATAACGATTCCATCGGTCTAATTTTATTTGATGAAGCATTTGATAAAATGGATGAACAACGGATTGAAAGTATGATGGTATTCTTGAATAAATTGAATTTACAGGTAATTTTAGCTGCCCCACCACAAAAGCTTGAATCAATTGCGCCGAATGTTGAAACGACCTTAATTGTTAGCAGAAAAGAAGATGTCGCATTTATTGAAGCCTTTCATCATGAATAAAATGAGGTGGTAGATTGAAAGATTACCCTAAAATATTTCTTAATACTTTAATTGATAAATATGAAAGAAGTACTTTATATCGTGGCGATAATAAACAGAAAGTAACAATCGCATATAAATTTAATCAAAGAAATATTCCAGAATATTTTAATGAGATAAATTATCAAAACAAAGAAAAGATCCATGAAGTCGTTCGAAATCTAGCGCTCCATGGTTATATTGAAATTGTATGGAAAAAATATGAAGCAGGGAATATTTTAAAACAAATAAACCTTAACTTAAATCGCCTCGCTGATATTTATCAACTTTTAAACCGTGAAGAAAAAGGAGATAAAGAACGGGAAGCAATAAAAGTTCTTGCGACTTATTTGGATCGTAAAAACTTACTTTCGGTATTTGCTCAGGATATGATAAAACAATTAAACACAGGTAAAAGCATCGCTAAATATCTTGATATTAATAATCTGTCTTTAATTAAAGCTATTCTTTATAGTATTGATCGAATATTAAATCAGCAAGAAGAGATATCACAACGTGTTTTCAGTATTGATTTATTTAATGATTCAAAATATTTTGCGACAATCGAAAATAAAATTATTAAAATCATGATGGATTATGGTAATTATATCGATGAGGAAAATTTATTAGCTGAGGAAAACATTGTCCATAATCCAGGTTATGTTTTCTTAAAAGGAAAAGGAATTCTTAAATGCGGTGAGACTGAAATAAATCTCCAAGCATTAAATGGTGAAATTGCATTAAGTTCGAAAATAATTAAAACGATTGAAGTAAAAGAACTAGATGTTGATAAAGTAATTACGATTGAGAATTTAACCACATTTCATACCTATCAGAAGGATAATGAATTAATTATTTATTTAGGTGGTTTTCATAATCAATTAAGAGAGGATTTCTTATTAAAACTTTATCACTATAATCAAAATAATCCTTTTTATCATTGGTCAGATATCGATTTGGGTGGCTTTCGGATCTTTCACCATTTAAAGTCTAAAACTAAGATTCCTTTTAAACCTTATAACATGAATAAAGAGATATTAATAAAGTATCAACAATACGCAATGGAAATAAATAGTAATGCTTATCTTAAAGCTCTAAAGTCTTTGTTAAATAATGAAGATTACAAAATATTTTATGATGTTATTTCATATATGATTGAAAAAAAGGTGCGCTTAGAACAAGAAATCATCATCGAGTAAATTCAGGTGCATATTATTTTATCTAGTAAAAAGAAAATGTTATAATATTCCTAACCTAGAGACGAGGGAGGAATAAAATTGTATATATTACTTAAAAAGGATAATTATTGTGAAATAAGTATTGCTAAGAAGTTTATCAATTTATTTCATTTCCAGCCCCCTTTTAAGAAAGAACAATTAGAAATAATCGCTTACGTAAAAATGTTAACTAAAGCTAAGAAAAAGTATAGTATTAAAGCTTTTATTAAGAAATTTAATAGTACTAATTCAAAATATGAGATATTATGTCTAAGTAAATAATTATTTATGGTTCTTTGTTACTGATTGGGGGCGCTGTAGTTATACAGTACCCCTTAAATATTAATTAAATCATAAAATAATTAACAGTCTTGCTATCTTTGTCAACATAATTCTAAAATAAAGAGTTACATCGTTGTTATAATTTAATAGTTATCCCCTTGTATAAAGACTATATTTTGTTATTGAGTCTTTATTTTTTAAAAAAATTACAAATTTTCCACTAAATATACATCAAATTATTATTTATATTTTAGAAAAGCTATTAATACATGATATGACTATATTATGACAAATTATTGTAAATATAATATATTATAATGATTATGTATATTTTTTATGCCTAAATATTGCACAAAAAATATAAATATAATATAATAGGAGGTGAGGGAGGGTGATATATATGTTTGTAGAATTAAAAATAAACAATTGTTTTTCATTTAATATGCCTGTGAAATTGTCAGCATCCGCAGATATGAGAACAAAAAAATTTGCTACCAATATATTTAAAAATAAAGATTTTAATATACTTAAGACTATCGGAATTTATGGACCAAACAATACAGGAAAATCAAATATTGTACGAACTTTTGAGGTAATTAAGAATATATTATTAAATAAAAAATTTAATCTTATGCCTAACATCTTTAATAAGAACCCCATAATTGAACTTAGTATTTCATTTATATATGAGAATGAGCAATATATTTTTGAAATAATATATGATGAGGTAAAGTCTGAATTTGTAAGTGAGAGTTTTTCAAAAGTTTTATATGATGCCCATAAAAATAAAAACACCGATCCGATTTATATAAAGGATACGATAAATGAAAAATATTTAGGTGGTACTGAAGAATTAGAAAAGGCGCTAAAAACATCATCAAATACCAATATTTTAATATATACCTTAAATGTAGACATGTTTCCTAATTTAAAAATAGTTAAAGACATTTTAGTATCGTTTGCTAATAAAATAGAAATTATTAAGCTTAATAATATACCTATTAGTAAAACACTATCCATTTTAAAAAACAAAAATAGTGTTTTAAAAGAGAAAATAGTAAATTTTATTAAGAACGCTGATTTATATCTAGATGATTTTAAATATGATGATAAATTACACATTGATATACCAGAGGATATAGAACTTAGACTAGAAGAAAACTCATTGAAACTCCAAAACATATTAGAACAAGTAAAACTGGTATCTACTTACAAAGGAGTTGAAGTACCAAGTTTATTATTCGACTCAACAGGCACAAAAAAACTAACAGCCTTAGCAAGTTATATTATTGAGGCACTAGAAGATAATAAAATATTAATAATTGACGAATTAGATAGTAGCTTGCATTTTAAATTAACTAGGGCAATAATTAGTATGTTTCATAATGAGTTAAATCGGAACGCACAATTAATTTTTACAACACATGATATTAGTTTAATGGATACGGTAAAGTTATTTAGAAAAGAACAACTTTGGTTTACTCATAAAGATAATGAGAGAACATATTTGTATTCTTTATCTGAATTTACTGCTCAAGATAATGGAATCCGAACTTCAACAAATATATTTGATAGGTATAATAAAGGTTTGATTGGAGCTATACCTGAACCTGAATTGATTAATAGTCTTTTAGAGGTTAGATATGAATAATGTTTTGCCAAATATATTTAATAAACATAAAATATGTATAATTTGTGAAGGTTATGAGGAATATGATTATTTTAATAAATTAATTGAATTAGATATATTTCATGAAAATTATCATATTGTTTTAGAAAATGCAAAGTCAAATGGTCAAATTCCAGCAATGTATATTGATAAATTTATGAATGATTCTTATGATATAATATTAGTTTTTTGTGACACTGATAGAGAACCCTATAATGACTATTTTACTATTAAGAAAAAAATAGATGATTTTCATAATTTAACTGTAACAAATGAAATAATTATGTTTGGTAATCCTTGCACTATGCAAATAATATTATCTCATTTTGAACGCATATCATTAAGAACACATAATAAAAAGGTGAATGCTCCTTTAATAGAACATTTGACAGGTGTAAAAAACTATAAAGCTAGAAGAGATCAAAGGGAAATGGTAATGAATTTAATAAATTTAGATAATTATTACTTGATGAAACAGAATTTGGTTTTTTTATCACAAATAGATAGTATAACGCCAAGTACAAATTTATTACCATTTTTAAAAAAACTCGAACAAGGTCATATTTTATGGGTTACAAGTCTTAAAAATAAGTTAGAAAATCCTCTTACTTAATTAAAGTAAGAGGTTTCTATTTTTTAAAGAAAATGTGTAAACATAAATAGTAAATAAACCAGTAACATTACTTAAACATTATCATAAACATCAAGATTTAATATTATGTTAATGAGTAAAAAAAACAATAGATTACAGAAATACGTACATACAATAGTAATAGTATTCTAAAA
>CALFRW010000182.1 GCA_937919135.1 uncultured Haloplasmataceae bacterium | reverse complement strand
TTAGTGAGTTAATCTGGATAAGTAGTAATCCAGAAATCGCTATTGTAAAGGATGGATCTGTTATTGGGATAAAGACAGGTACGGTAACAATTACAGCGAGCTCTAGATTTAATGAAAGTATCAAATCAGCGTTAACGTTAACTTTTACTGAAGGGGTAAATAGTATACTAAATTACTATTTTAATGATGAACAAGCATTTACTGACTTTCGAGCAAATTATGTGCGAAATGCCAATGATTCTCTGGCAGGCAATGAAGATATTACAGAGCACTGGGAATTGACTGAGAATAACTCCCTAATCAGAACAAATATCGATATGGGAGGTCCAGATCAAAATGTCGCATCGTTATATTTAAAAAATCATACCTTTTCGAACTTTGAAGCTACATTAGTATACCGTAATACGACTGGTGCCCAAGGGTGGATTGGAATAAATAGTGGAAATCGGTTAGAAAATAAACGATTTATTGATGATGGTCAAGGATTCTTTATTCAAAGAGAAGGAATTGCGACAATATGGGGAGCAAATATTGGCGGCCCTTATGAAAGCTTAGTTCCAAGTTATAATCTGACAGACTGGCATGTACTTAAAGTTAAAGTAATTGGAAAAGAAATATTTATGTATGTTGATGATTTAGTAAATCCCATATTTACCAAAACCTTAGATGTACTTCCACAAACAGGAGAAATCGGCATTATGACATCTGGAAGTGCTCCTATGGAAATAAAAAGTTTAACTGTAAAATATTTGGATGAAACTGGGAATCCGCTTGATTTTGATAAAATATCCGCAATCCAAATCGAAAATAAAATTACCGAAGCAGTTATTGGTGAAAATCACCCATTAGTTGTAATTCCTGAAGATGTGGATGACAAAACATATACAGTCTATAGTTCAAATAAGAATATCTGTTTTTATAATAATGGTCTACTTTACTTCATTGGTGAAGGTGAAGTTACGATATCAATTGTCAGTAACTTGAATGTTGATGCCAAAGATACCATGACGATTAATGTAAAGCAAGAGGCGAAAGCACCAATATACTATTATCTAAATGAAGCAGATAATAATTTAGATGCGCCTCATAAATCAACTATTCCTAATAGTATTGTTGTTTTGTCTTGTGTTGGTTTAATGGGAGTTACGAGCTTATTAATACTGGTAATTAATAAGAAGAAATGGAGTTTTTAAAATATTTTATGGATGGAGAATACGATGAAAAATAGTGTTGTCATATTTTGTACAGTCTGGATGTTAATAATACTGGCAGGCTGTTCAGGTAAGGATCAAATGAAAACTAAAAATGATATTAAAACTTATGATTTAAATACAATAGAATATGTTAAGACAGTAACCGCACAGCCTATTAATTCGGAACAAATAAATCTAGCTTTATATCCGATTACGGAATTTGCGGTTGGAGAAGAAGTATCGATAAGGACTAACTTAAATGTGACATTACCTAGTAACAATCCTTATTACTACTGTATTGCTGACTGGGGAGATGGTACTTGGAGTTATAATGGTCCCTATATTAACTCAAATGAAAAAAAATCTAATGCCACACTGACACATAAATACCATAGCCCTGGTGAATATGATATTAAAGTAGCAGCAGTTGAATTATCAACTGGTCAAATTTATGGCTGGAGTGAAACAGAAACCTATACAATTACATCGGAAGAAATAATCCAAGATAACTTAATCAATAATTTATTACCAATTTCATCAAGTGAAAAAAAAGGGCTGGAGTTTATCGTCGATAATAACCGATTAACTGCCTATACAACTAGTGAAGCAAGTGAAATGGATGATGAACAGTGGATTGGATTACTTTTTGATGATTTATATCAATTAGACCATCTCGAAGTTCAAATTCCAGTAAATGAAACTTTCCCATCTAATATTGCGATAGAATATACAACTGATTTCGGAGAAACATGGCAATCGTTACCTAAATATTATTATCTATATGATTATAGTGTTGGAAGATACTCACCAATCATGCGTTTTCCGAATCCCAATGGAGCAACATTATCACTTCCCTTAGATGGAATAGTAGGAAACGGAATCAGGATTAGTGCGAAATTATTTTTAACCGAGCCCAGAACATTGAGTGTTAGTGAAATGCGGGTTTATGGTGATAAAGCATTATTATTGTATACAAGTAAAGGCGGCAGTTTTGATGGTGATTTAAACAATATGTGGACAATCTTTGGTACAGCTAAAACAGAGCCAATTG
>CALFRW010000181.1 GCA_937919135.1 uncultured Haloplasmataceae bacterium | reverse complement strand
AATATTAATAATATCGGTGATTTATTCTTTGAGTTTCAATCTAAAATTCAGTTTTATGAAAGAAAGTTTTTAAAAGAATACGGTATTGTTGATGTAACCCCTAATGAGGTTAAAGTACTATATATTATTGGTATCTCAAATATTAAATCAATGAGTGAAATTGCGGAAAAGTTGCGAATTACTCAAGGGACTTTATCAATAACTGTTGGTTCTTTAGTTAAAAAAGGTTATGTGATTAGAACAAGACATAAACAGGACCGCAGGATAATTATTTTATATTTAACAAAGAAAAGTTTAAATGTGATAAAACATTATGGGATGTTTTATTATCGTCTGCTGGATGAATTAGTAAATAGTTTAGCTGAAGATAAAGCTTTAGCGGTAAATGAAATTTTAGAAAAATTAAATTTAATAATTGAAACAAACTTTTATGAAGGAATTGAAAATTATGAAGAAATTAATGAATAACTTAAAAATAGTTTCTACGGGGAGTTATACCCCGGAGAAAGTAATGACAAACTTTGATTTTGAAAAGATTGTTGATACAAGTGATGAATGGATTGTCCAAAGAACGGGAATTAAGAAACGTCATGTTGTAACTGATGAAGATACAAGTGATTTAGCTTATAAAGCAGCACTTAAAGCAATTAATAAGGTAAATTATGATACTACTAAAATCGACTTAATTATTGTCGCTACCTTTACACCGGACTTAATGAGTCCAGGGGTTTCTAATTTGGTTCAAGCTAAGTTAGGCTTAAGTAATCAAGATATTACTTGTTTTGATCTTAATTCAGGCTGTACAGGGTTGATTTATGCTTTAAATGTTGGAGCTTCAATGTTGAATAGTGGTAAATATAATAGTGCTTTAATTATTGGTAGTGAAGTAGTTACGAAAACTGTTGATTATGAGGATCGCAATACTTGTGTTTTATTTGGTGATGGCAGCGGATGTTTAATTTTAGAAAATACTGATGAAGATAAATTAGCTTATATATATGCTACTAGTCAGGGTGAACTTGAAAGAAGTCTTTATGTAGATAAGTATATTCATATGGATGGTAAAAAGGTTTATTTGTTTGCCGTAGGAGCAATGGAAAAAGCAATTAAAAAAGTTTTAGCGGATAGTAGTTTAACAATCAGTGAGGTTTCAAAAATTATTCCTCATCAGGCAAATATTAGAATAATTCAGAGCGTAGCTAAAAATTTAAAAATAGGTATGGATAAATTTTTTATTAATATTGAAAATTATGGAAATACTTCTGCAGCTTCAGTAGGAATTGCGTTAGATGAATATCTTAGTAGTAAAAAGCATCATGAAAATGAAAAAATATTGCTAGTAGGATTTGGCTCAGGTTTTACTTACGGAGCTGCACTACTTACATTATAGGAGGAAATATGAAAAATATTTGTGAATTATTAAATATTCGCTATCCCGTTATTCAAGGAGGTATGGCTAATATTGCTACTTCTGTTTTAGCATCTAGTGTTTCTAATGCCGGTGGTTTAGGTTTAATTGGAGCAGGCGGTAATGATGCTGAAACGGTAAGACAAGAAATTATTAAATGTCGCAAACTAACGGATAAGCCATTTGGGGTGAATATTATGTTAATGTCGCCCCATGCAAAGAAAATTGCTCAAGTGGTTATCGAAGAAGAGGTTAGTGTTGTAACAACAGGGGCAGGAAATCCTGGTTCTTATATTGAGTTATGGAAAAAGGCAGGAATTAAAGTTATTCCAGTAGTTGCCAGTGTTGCACTAGCAAGACGTATGGAAAGGGCTGGAGCTGATGCGGTAATTGCTGAAGGTTACGAAGCGGGTGGTCATGTTGGGGAATTAACAACGATGGCACTTGTGCCACAAGTTGTAGATGCAGTTAGGATTCCGGTAGTTGCTGCTGGGGGGATTGCTGATAAACGTGGAGTCCTAGCAGCATTTAGCTTAGGAGCTAAAGGTATCCAAGTAGGAACGATAATTCTTTCGAGTTTTGAGTGCCCAATTCATGAAAACTATAAACAAAAGATATTAAATGCTAATGACACTGATACAATCGTGACTGGTAGAAGTACAGGTGCACCTGTTAGAGTCTTAAAGAATAAAATGGCTCGAGAATATATCAGGCTGAGTGATAAAGGTGCAACTTTAGAAGAGCTAGAGAGGTTAACACTTGGTTCACTTAGACGCGCGGTTTTTGATGGTGATGTCGAGCGTGGTTCATTTATGGCTGGACAAATATCAGGATTAATTAAAGACAAGCGGACAATAAAACAGATTATTGAGGATCTATTTTTAGATGTTGATGCATATAAAAATAAGTTAGAGGTTATGTAATGGGAAAATTAGCATTGTTATTTGCTGGACAAGGATCACAATATATCGGGATGGGAAAAAGTTTTTATGATCATTTTCTCGAGGTAAAAGAAATCTATAATGAAGCAAGTAAAGTATTAGGCTATGATGTAACAGAAATTTGTTTTATAGAAAATAATAAGCTTAATCAAACTAAATATACTCAACCTGCTGTTTTAGTAACATCAATCGGGATTTATCAAGCATTAATAAATAAAACAAAACTAAAACCTGATTATTTATCTGGTTTTAGTTTAGGTGAATATAGTGCTTTATTTGCGGCTAATATTTTTACTTTTCAAGATATTGTTTATTTAATCAGCAAAAGAGCTAGTTTTATGGATGAATGTAGTCGGAAAAACCCCGGAAAAATGGCCGCAATTATTGGTTTAGACAGTAATATTTTAAGTAGTATTTGTCAAAAGGTGAGTAAAACTTTAGGGCTTGTCACAATCGCTAATTATAATTCACCAAATCAATTAGTAATTGGTGGCCTTAAAGCGGCAGTTGAAAAGGTTTGCGAGATCGCAAAATTAAATGGTGCCAAAAGAGCAGTATTGCTTAATGTTAGTGGTGGATTTCATACCTCGTTAATGAGTGAAGCAGCTAATAAAATGTATCAGGAAGTATTAAATATCCCAAT
>CALFRW010000180.1 GCA_937919135.1 uncultured Haloplasmataceae bacterium | reverse complement strand
ATCATTTTCAGTATTATCATATGTGTATTCAAGCATTTTAATTAATTTATCATCGTTTTCTGGTACAGATGTTAAAGCCCAACTATAATTTCCTCCAAGAAAACTTTTAAACAGTTCATAAAGTTCTTCATCTATCATAAGCAATTCTTGATTAAGATAATAATAATCGTCACCATAATATGTATATAGATTATTTTCATTAGGATAATAAACACCAACGATTTTTACATCAACGGTTTTTGAAATGTTGCGGTTGGTCCATATTTCAATCGCCATTGTATCTTCTAATTCATCAAGACCTTCAAATCCATTCTGAAACAAATCATACTTTTCAATTATAGGTTTTTTTGCAGCCCATTCAATCTCATAGCCATTTTTTTCACCATATGGATTGTTAGCGTACCCTGTCAAGTTATTAAGGTATCTTGTATAAAGGTCTATTTTATCATTTTCTGTTAAATCACCATCGAATGTTTCATCTACATCTTTAGCGCTAAATCCCTCTTCAAAAGCAGCTTCATAATTAGCTTCTGCATAATCATTGATAGCTTTTCTACTAGCATCATTTAATAAATCATATAATGAGTAATACTCCCAGCCATCTGGTAAATCTTCTGGCTTAACTTGGATGTTATATAAATCCACATAGTTTTCTAAATAAAATGGCACAGAAATCAAAATTTCATTTTCAGATAAAGTTGTTTTATTACTATTAAAGAATACTTTGTCATCATCAGCTGATACTACTTGAAACTCATTTCTATACCAGCCTAAATTTTCAAAATAGATATTTCCATTATTGAGATAAATTAAATCTTCCCCTTTAGAAGCTTCAGCAATAAATCCTGGTTTAGTATAGACTAATGAATGATATCCATAGGCAATTGCGGTTCTAAATTCCCGAATCTTCATATAATCTCCAAAACCAATATTATCACTTTGCTCTTTCAAAGATGCATAACGCTCTTCATTAAAACTGGTATCAATAATAGCTGTTATTTTGTAATTTTTGTTATTAATCGTAATCGTTTTACCGATAATATCATTTTCTGTATTAACCTTCTCTGGTGTTAATATATCTTTACTAGATCTATATCCTGCCTTTTTAAAGTGCTCATAGATATAATTTGTAATGGCAACTTCATCAAAATTTTGTGGCATTTCACCCTTAACATTAAACCCTAGTTTATCTAGTTCTGCTTTAGTAAATTCTGCAAAGCCAGAAACACTTGCAGTATAGTAGCCTGAATATATATCACCAAGTTTTGAGCTATCTTGGAAATTATCATTGATAGATATTAAAAAATCATTGTAATAATCAGTACTATTATTATATATCGGTTTAAAATCAACACCTAGATCTTTTTTTAACTTCGCGAAATCATCTTCATTTAGTTTATCACGTTCATAATAATAATAACTATCATCCCACTCATCTTGAATTTTAATTTCTTTTCGATAGGTTATATTCTTAATTTTACTATCACGGATCGATGTTAATGAGGTATTAATTTGATCATAAGATCCCATTGTGTCAGCTAAACCAAATAATGTAAATGCGGTAAATGATAAAAGAATTGTTAAGAATAATCTAAATGGTTTAACTTTTAAACCACTGGCACCAATCTTTAATGAGTTTTTAAAAGGAAGTTTTGATTTTAATAAAGTAAATGTATTACTTGATAATCCATCATATTTTTCCTCATCTGTTGGTCTAAAACTTTCTTTATTTCCCTCATCATCAATACGAGCATACTTCTTAATATTATTATTGGTAGCACTATCTAAGGAGATAATAACATCATTTCGCGCCTTAGAGAGGTATGTATTTATCAGTTCTACGTCTGCTATTGAAAGATTATACCCTTGTTTTATATGAAGTACATTATTGTCAACAATACTAATTCCATCTGATACTGTATCTGGTGCAGCAATATATTTTTCAATATCACTAATAATTTTACCATCGGCTAATTCAATTACCCTATCACCATAATGCTCAGCAAATTCCCGGTCATGTGATACGACAATTACTAATTTAGTCTTTGATAATTTTTTTAAAGTTTCAAATACTTGAATACCTGTTTTACTGTCCAGTGCACCTGTAGGCTCATCTGCCATAATAATCTCTGGATTTTTAACTAGAGCTCTAGCAATTGCCACCCGCTGCATTTGTCCACCAGATAATTCATTTGGTTTCCGTGAGCCGTAACCTGATAAATCAACCTCGTCCATAATGTAATTTATTTCTTCATTCGTTGCTTTGCGACCTTGAAGTTGAATCGCTAGGGCAATATTTGCTCCTACGGTAAATTCTTCTAAAATATTATATTCTTGAAAAATAAAACCTACGTATGTATTCCGATAACTATCGAAATCTCCTTGAGTAAATTTTTTGGAAGATTTCCCCTTGATAATTATTTCTCCACTGTCAATCTTATCTAGACCACCTAAAATATTTAGAAGAGTTGATTTCCCACTACCTGATTTCCCCAGTATGAATACCATACCTTTATCTTGAAACTTAAGACTAACATCATTAAGTGCTGTTACTGCCTGACCCTTTTTGGGTTTATAAACCTTAGTAACATTTCTAATTTCCAACATACTTTTCTCCTCTTTTCTATCAAATATTTACCCTTCTACATTCATTATCAGATGGTTTACTTTATTTTAGTCTATTATTGTCAGATTTGCAATAATATTTTGCATATTTTGTCCCTTATAACATTAAAATTTCATATATTTAAAAAAGAGAACATAATTCTCTTTTTACCCATCTATATCCCTTTTATTATATCCGATATATCCGATAATAATAAATCCGATTGATATAATAGTAATTATAATAAGTGTCAAATAATTAACCTTATCTATTGGTAGTTGTGGCATATATCCAAACGGTGTTAATTTGGACATTATTTCTGGAAATTGTAATAGTTCTCCTAAGTATACACTAAAAAATGTATACCCTAAATATAGCCAAATTATATTACTAGCTTTAGGATAAGTACCAACTATCATCACCGAAATACTAATCATA
The DNA here is from genome assembly GCA_937919135.1 of uncultured Haloplasmataceae bacterium. Taxonomy (GTDB): domain Bacteria; phylum Bacillota_I; class Bacilli_A; order Haloplasmatales; family Haloplasmataceae; genus CALFRW01. The sequence goes on along the minus strand of CALFRW010000180.1, from coordinate 1,490 downwards.
AAAATAATTGCGACAATATAAACGAAGATAGATGAAATAATCAAATCGAGGGGGATGGGATTATCCATTACTGCTACTATAGATGCATACAAACCAATCCCCGAAAGTAATAGAGCTATTACTCCGACTAAAACTGAAAGAAACAAATAACTACTTATAATCGTATTTCGTGATATTGGTCGTGAAAGCAAATGCTGTATTCTAGCTTTTTTTTCTTCAACTTTAATTCTTTGAATTATTAGTAATGATGGTATTGTGCATAACATTGCCATAATTACATTTAGAAAAGTGAGAAATAAAACGTCTTTCGAATAACCTTCTACATCTGGTAAAATATCAGCCAAGATCGAATTATTAAGAAAAGTATCCATTTCACCAAATACTGAACCATACGCTACCCCAATCACAAAAAGACCAGTAATCCATGATATAATTGTTACCCTCAAAATTCTATAGCCTAATCCTAGTGTACTATTTAAACTCTTTGGAGCTTCACTTCTTCCTGGTTTAGAAGGTATAAAACCAGCTTCTAAATCTCTAATTGCATTTAAGTAAAATGCAAAAGATATCAATATAATAGAAACTAATAAAATCAAGGGGATTGGCCACCAGACATTATTAACATATACTTCCGTTTTTACAATCCATGTTAGAGGAGAAAACCATGAAAGCACCTCACTACTAACATCACCAATGCCACGGATTAAATAAAGTCCAATCAATAACAAAAAGGAATAACCAATTGTACCTCGTGCGCTTTCAGTTAATTGAGCAAAAATTGCGGTAATACCAGCAAAAAGGATTCCAATAACTCCTAAGGACATTCCGTATAATAATGATCCATTTACTCCCATCGATTCAATATTAAGTAATGCAAGTCCAAATCCAATTAATAATCCTAATAAGATATTAGCAGCTACTAAAATAATTGTCGTAGCACTAATATTAGCTAAACGTCCAACAGGTAAAGAACGGATAACTTCTATTCTACCTTCTTCTTCGTCGCTTCGTGTATGACGGGTAAATAACATTATATTCATGATCCCCACAGCAATTGCTGAAAAGACTAACATCTCATGCCCAAACATCGCTCCATAAGTATATTTGTTTAATCCGGTTGATGGACCTAGCATAAAAATTACAGCGGGATTTTCCATCATAAGTGCAAGCGCTTGTCGCTCTTCTACCGTAGGGAATAATCCAGGGTACGCCGCTGCTAACACTAAAGTAAAAATAGTTATCGACAATATCCATATTGGTAATCTAACCCGATCTCGTCGAAGAATAAACAGTGCTAACTCTTTAGTATTATACATTAAACGCTTAAGCATCATGCTCAGCTCCCTCATAATGACGCATAAATAACTCTTCAAGTGTAGGTGGAGCACTCTCAAATTTTGTAATATCAAAAGCACTTATATATTTTATCACTTTGCTGATTTCATCAGGTTCTACCTCAAAACTAAAAGCTTTATTATTTCCTTCTATGT
>CALFRW010000179.1 GCA_937919135.1 uncultured Haloplasmataceae bacterium | reverse complement strand
AGGATTACAACTTGAGTTGCATATCCATAGGTAACGTGACTTACTGGATTTTCTTTTTCAGAATTTATTGGGTCTGTTATTCCTTGATATTCTCCATAATATTCTGTGTTTTCTAGATTTTTTATCTTAGTTTGTTTAAGTTTTTCTTTTAGTTTTAAAGCTGCAATTCGACAGGCTTCACCGGTAAAAAGCGTCTGTCTTGACGCTGTCGAAGTTCCAGAATCTGGAGTTAAAAAACTATCTGGAGCTTCGATAATTACATCTAAAGGGTCAATTCCAGTTGTTTCACAGATGATTTGTAAAATAATTGTTGATAAACCTTGGCCAACGCGAGCAGCACTTGTTCGCACATGCAATTTTCCCTTGTTTATCACAATTCGACATCTGCCAAAGTCTGGTACACCGACACCCAAACCAGAATTTTTCATACAACAAGCAATCCCTGCATACTTATGTTGTTCATATTCTGCTTTCACCGCAAGCAGTGTTTCTTTAATTGCGGTAGCACGATCAGCAATCTGCCCATTAGGTAGTGCTTCACCTGGTAAAATGGCATTTTTATATCTGATTTCCCATGGTGATATTCCTACTAGATTTGCTAACTCATTTAAATTACTTTCTGATGCAAAAACCGATTGGGTAACCCCAAAGCCTCTAAATGCACCTGCGGGAGGATTATTAGTATATACCGCAGTACCTTCAATTGCGATATTTTTACAACGATAAGGTCCTGCTGCGTGAGTACAGGCCCTTTGTAATACTGGTCCCCCTAAAGAACCATAAGCCCCTGTATCAGAAATAATTTTTGCTTTAAAAGCTGTCAGATTACCAGCTTCATCACAGGCAGTTGTTACAGTCATTTCCATCGCATGTCTTTTAGGATGTACCATAATACTTTCCTTACGGCTTAAGGTTACCTTAACTGGTTGTTTTAACAAATATGCTAGTACTGCAGCATGATGCTGAACACTCATATCTTCTTTACCACCAAATGCTCCTCCAACATATTTACTAATTGTTCTGACATTTGACTTTGGCACTCCTAATAACTCAGCAATTTCTCTTTGTTCATCATAAACTCCTTGAGAACCAGTATAAATGGTGACAATACCATCTTCATATAACCCTAAGGAACTTTCAGGCTCTAAAAAAGCATGTTCCGTAAAAGGTGTCGTGTATTGATGAGTAACTACATATTTAGCTTTCTTTATGGCTTCATCGACATTCCCCCTTTTAAGTTTTTCAACTTTAAAGACATTGCCCTGCGGATGAATTTTAGGTGCATTTTTTGCCAAAGCTCTCTCAGGAGTTGTTATTGGTGTTAATTCTTCATAACTAACATTAATAAGTGCCTTAATATCAGCAAGTGCAGCTTTAGTTTTTGCTGCTACTAAACAGATTGCATCACCGACATAACGTGTTTCTTCACCAACATCAATTAATGCTGGCCAATCTTGTACTAAATGACCAATATAGCGCTTTCCTGGAATATCTTTAGCGGTAATAATCGCAACGCATTCTGGATGTTCTAATGCCATAGCAGTATCAATACTTTTAACGATACTTCTAGGATATTTACTTCTTAAGGCAGATCCATAAAGCATATTATCAACTTTCAGATCATCAACATAAATAGCTTTACCAAGAATTTTATCAGTAGCATCAATACGGGGATATTTTGTACCGACCTTAGCTTCCACTGTTTCATTAACGACTAGTTTTCCGGTTTTAAGTAATGAAGCTGCCATTTTTATTGCTTCAATAATCTTAACATAACCTGTACAACGGCAAATATTGCCTCTAATCGCTTTCCGTATTTCATCAGTAGTTGGATTAAGATTATTATCTAATAATCCCTTAGCGCTTATCAACATGCCTGGTGTGCAAAATCCACACTGTACAGCTCCAGCTTTCGTAAAAGCATAACGATATACTTCCTTTTCAAACTGTTGAAAACCTTCGACAGTAAGAATTTTCTTACCATGTATTTTTCTTGTTGTTAATAAACAAGATCTCATTGCTTTCCCATCAACTAGAATCATACAAGCACCACAACTACCTTCATTACAACCATTTTTAACCGATGTTAAATTTTTAACATCCCGTAAATAGGTTAATAAGCTAATATCTTCTTCAGATGTAACCTTTGAACCGTTTAAGATAAATTCAAACATTTACATCCCCCCTTTAAATGGTTTCCGGTATTGATATTTTCCCGTTGGATGTTTAATACATATTTGTTCATTATCTACTACCTTAGTCCCTCTTAAAAATGTATAACGAATTTTACCTTTTTTACTAAAGCCCTCATATGGTGTATAATCGACGTTTTGGATTTGCTTTTGATAGCTGATAGTCGTTTTAAAATTAGGGTCTAAAACGACAATATCAGCATCACTTCCTACTTCTATCGTTCCTTTTTTAGGATATAAACCGAAGATTTTTGCGACATTAGTTGAAGTAAGCGCAACTAATTGCTGAATACTAATATGATGTTTTAAAACTCCATAGGTGTACAACAAGGAAAGACGATGTTCAACTCCAGGTGCTCCATTAGGAATTTTACTAAAATCACTTGCGCTATTTTTTTGTCCCGCAAAATTAAATGAACAATGATCTGTCGCAACGGTATCGATAATACCATTTTTTAGTCCTGCCAATAAAGCTTTATTATCACTTTGCTTTCGAAGCGGTGGACTCATCACATATTTTTCGCCTTCGGTTTTATATCGACTGTCATCAAGTAATAAATATTGTGGGCATGTTTCAACCAGCACTCTAACACCGCGCTCTTTAGCAGCAATAATTCTATCAAGTCCCGCTTCCGTTGAAAGATGAACGATATAGGCATAATGATCAGCTAGTTCTGCTAAATCGAGACATCTAGTAACTGCTTCTTTTTCAACAAGTGAAGGCCTAGTAAGCGCATGATAAAGCGGTTCTAACTCGCCTTTTAATTTAGCTTCGTTTACTAAAACATCAATTACATCCCCATTTTCACAATGGAATGTAATTAAAGCTCCAAGATCTTTACCAGTTTTTAAGGCTTTATAAATTACGCCATCATCGACCTGTAAAGTTCCTTTATATGCCATATATAACTTAAATGATGTCACACCACATGCCATTAAAGCTTTCATTTCACTTACGGTATTATTGTTCCAATCAGTTATTCCCATATGAAAACCAAAATCGCAAAAACATTTGTTATTAGTTTTTTGAAATTGATTATCCAAAGCAAGCTTCAAAGATTCCCGCTTCTTTTGTGTCGCATAATCGATGATCGTTGTCGTGCCACCAACAAGTGCGGCCTTTGTCCCTGATTGAAAATCATCTGCTGTAATTGTACCCGCCACTTCTAAATCAAAATGTGTATGACAATCAATTCCGCCTGGTAATAGATAACAGCCACTTACATCAAACGCCTCATCACTTGTTAAATTACTACCGATTGCGATAACTTTCTCACCTTCAACTAAAACATCAGCTGTAATTATTCCCAGTGTTGTCACAATTTTTCCGCCCTGTAAAACAAAACCCACAATATCACGCTCCTTAGTGTAGAAGTCCAGTCATATCATTAAATTGTTTAATTAAATTATCAATTTCAGGTCCCATGTTGTGTAACCTACCCCAATAATTATCATAATCATACCACTGAGCATTTAATTCGTTCACATCATACATTTGTTGTTCCACCCATGTATAATATTTTAAATTATGGATCCGTTTTTTACTTCGGTAAGATAATTCTTCAAGATGTTCTGTGTTCATTCCAATACAGCTCTTAGCATGATCAACTTCTGCTTTAACTTTATTATATTTTCCTAAGTTTTGATCCATTTCTTTTAACCTAGACTGATACATTTCACTTGAATCAGTTAGAACAGTAAATAAACTATCATTTTCAGTTAACTCATAATATTTCGCAAACTTAATACACATAATTATATTTGCTGCCCCCGAAATTCCAATAAACGGAAGTTTTTCGATAATTTCTTTATTAACACCGATACTAGCTAAATATTCCTGACCTGCTGGTTCATTTACAAGTCGGAATAAGGCCATGGCATCATTATCATCAATAGCCATTACAACATCAGTATTTCTAACATTATGGATCCATGGTACATGTTTATCACCGATTCCTTCAATTCGATGATCACCAAAACCATTGTAAGTTAAAGTCGGGCATTGTATTGCTTCTCCCACCGCTAATTTAGCACTAGGATAATTGTCTTTAATAAAATCTCCACTAGCCAGTGTTCCAGCAGATCCTGATGTTAAACAAACTCCAGCCACTTTTTCATGTGGTTTAAGTTCATGTTTAATGACATCTAACATCGCATTTCCAGTAATTTCATAATGCCACAAATGGTTTCCTAATTCACCAAATTGATTAAAAATCATGACATTATCACGGGTTCGACGTAATTCCCAGGTCTTATCATATATTTCTTTAACATTACTTTCACAACCATATGTTGGGATAACTTCATCAGCGATTTTGTTTAACCACTCAAATCTTTCGTTACTCATATTTTCAGGTAGGATTGCAATCGATTTACATCCCAATAGTTTTGAATTATATGCCCCACCGCGACAGTAATTTCCTGTTGATGGCCATACTGCTTGATGAAACTTTGGATTAAATTGCCCAGTAACTAATCGTGGAACTAAGCATGCATAACTTGCGCCTACTTTATGAGCACCAATTGGAAAATACTTACCAACAAGCGCAAACACTCTTGCTTTTATTCCAGTAATTTCTTTTGGTATTTCAATATAATTAGGTAAATCATTATATAATCCACCCTTATCCTTCATTTCGTTTTTCCAAGTTATCCGAAACAAATTTATTGGATCTATATCCCATAAACCGGTAGCTTTTAATTTTTCTTTTACCCCATTTGGTATTTTATTAGGGTCTTTCATTTCTGCAAATGAAGGCATAATAATATTTCGTTCCTTAGCAAGTTTGACATTTTCTTTTAATTGTTTTTCATTCACTGTTAAATCAATTAATTTAAACACTTTATCCTCTCCCCTTATATATTAAGATACTCAATCAAACTCTTTAAATTAGGTTTTACTAACTCAGGCTTTGTAACTGCCATTTCTGCTGACTTAATATCCTTTAAACCATTACCTGAAACAATTAAGACTACTGTTTCATCACTGCTAATTTGCTTATTACTTACTAGTTTTAATAATCCTGCAAAACCTGTTACCCCGGCTGGTTCACCAAAGACACCAGTTAAACGTGCTAAATAAGTCATTGCTTCAAGTATCTCTTTATCACTTACATCAATGGCAATTCCCTGACTTTCATTTAAAGCCCTAAGTGCTTTATAACCATTACGAGGAATCCCAACAGAAATGCTGTCAGCGATTGTTTCTGGTTTAATGTAGTCAAACTCAGTACCACCTTTACGATATGTGCGGTTTATCGGATTTGAATTTTCTGCTTGTACAGATACCATAACAGGCAATTTATCGATTAATCCTAGTTGATAAAATTCCTTAAATCCTTTCCACGCACCTGATATCGAACATCCGTCCCCTACTGCCATAATTACTTTATCTGGTACTTTGAAGTCCAATTGTTCAAGAATTTCAAAAGCTACTGTTTTTTTACCATCTACCAGATAGGGATTAATTGCACAACTACGGTTATACCAGCCAAAATGTTCCACAGCTTCTAAGCAAAAGTCAAATGCCGTATCATAATCTCCATCAACTAAAATTACCTTGCTACCAAAGACTAGTAATTGAGCTAACTTTCCAGCTGGTATTGCTTTAGGTACAAAAATATAATTTTCTAGACCTGCACAAGCTGCAAACCCTGATAAAGAGGAAGCAGCATTGCCAGTTGAAGCGGCACAGATTATAGTCTTTTTTAATTCCCAAGCTTTAGCGATACCAATGGCTGATGCGCGATCTTTTAATGAAGCTGTGGGATTACGTCCTTCATCTTTTAAAAAGATGTTTTTTAATTTTAACTTTTTTTCTAATCTTTCTACTTTATATAACGGTGAAAAACCTATATGAAGCGGGCTTCTTCCATGTAATGTCTCTAATGGTAATAATGGGAAATAGCGCCAGATTGATTTATCATTATTATTTTTGAGATATGCTTTCGTAAGTTCTTTTTTTACGAAGTTATAATCAAAAACGACATCAAGCGTACCTTCCGTACCACATTCAGGACAGTGATACATTACCGTTTCACTGTAAGTATTTCCACATTTTGAACACTGTAGATACTCTATTTTCTTCATTTTATCATCATTTCTTAGCGTATGTATTTACATAGGTAATTGGTATTAAAGCATACATTGCACAGGCTTGAACTAATTCATTTTTCCAAGTTACTTCATTAGGTGCATGAGCTTCTTCTTCATGACCGGGACCAAAACCAACGCATGGAATATTATATCGCCCCATAATTGAGACAGCATTTGTTGAAAATGTCCATTTATCAACTTTTGGATTAGTATTAAATAAACCTCTATAACAATCAACTAAGGTTTGGCAACATTCATGATCCTCTGGAATTACCCAAGTTGGAAAGAAACATTCCGTTGGATAAACTAACCCTGTATATGAAGCTCTCTCATATTTATACATTTCTACTTCAGCGTTTGCTGCCTTTACAGCTGGTAAATTTTTAATCTCTTGAATCGCACTTTCCCATGTCTCACCATGAGTCAATCTGCGATCTACAGAAATTGTACAACTATCAGCCACAGCACAGCGTGATGGTGAAGTAAAGAAAACTTCGGATACCGTAAGTGTTCCTTTACCTAAGAACGGATCATAATGGAGGTTTTCATTTAAAGCTCTTAACTCATTTAAAATCGGAGCCATCTTAAAGATTGCATTTTCCCCACGTTCAGGAGCTGAACCATGACAACTAATACCATGTGTTGTCACTTTAATTTCCATTCTTCCACGATGCCCACGATAAATATTACATGATGTTGGCTCTGTGATAACGACAAATTCTGGCTTAATTTTATCTTCATTAATAATGTATTGCCAGCATAATCCGTCACAGTCTTCTTCTTGAACAGTACCTGTTACAATTAATGTATAATCAGCTTCCAAGTTTAAATCTTTGATAATTTTGCCTGCATAAACCATTGCAGCCATGCCACCTTCTTGATCTGACGCCCCTCTTCCATAAATAATTTCGTCATCTTCATAACCTTCATAAGGGTCTCTTTTCCATAGATTACGGTCACCAATACCTACAGTATCGATATGGGCATCCATTGCGATAACATGCTTTCCATGACCAATATATCCCAGGATATTCCCCATTGGATCAATTTCAACCTTATCAAATCCCACCTTTTCCATTTCTGCTTTAATTCTTAAAACTACATCTCTTTCATCGCAACTTTCACTCGGAATCTTAATCATATCCCGTAAAAATTTAGTCATTTCTGGTTGATACTTATTTGCTAATGCTAATATTTTTTGATTAATTGACATAATATCCCTCCAAATTATTATTTTATTGATTAGTTAATCAAAAACTTTGAAAAAATAATATCAAAATTATTACCAAATATTTTTGACATTCTTCATATGTTCTAAAGAACCACTATTTTTTATTAAGATAATTTCACTTAAAATACTTAATGCGATCTCTTCCGGTAAACTATTAGCAATATTTAATCCGATTGGTGCATAAACTTTTTGTAAATCTGTTTTACATATTCCTTGATTAATTAATTCATCCATAACATGCTTAACTTTTTTTTCACTACCGATCATGCCAATATATTTAGCTGGTTTTGTTGCTAATATTTTTAATACTTTTAAGTCATTTTTATGCCCATTTGTGACAATTACAATATAATCACTGGTAGATGTTTCAAAATCATTAAGTGTAGCCTCTAAATCAGCAACAATTACTTCATCAGCATCAGAAAAACGTGACCTATTAGCAAACTCTTCCCTGTCATCAATGATTACTGTATAGAAATTTAAAACTTTAGCTAATTTGGATAAATTAACACTGATATGTCCACTACCAATAACAACCAGTCTTTCTTTAGGATAAAAAACTTTAATATAACCTTGAACATTACCACCACACTGCATTCCTAAATCAGCTTCAGTAAGGGCATAGGAAAAGGTTTCATCAGATTTATTAATTATGCACGCTATAGCTTTATCGATAACTTGTGCTTCAATAATCCCACCACCGATCGATCCTATTATCTTTCGATTCTGCCACACTGCCATAATTGAACCGCTTTTTCTTGGACTAGAGCCAATACTTTTAGTAATAACTGCTAAAGCAACAGCCTTACCTTTGTGTAAACTTTCACAAATATGGGTTAAAATTATTTCTTCCATCTACCTAATCCTCCGCTTTAACATTAGAATTGCTTCTAATACAGCACCACCAATACATCTAGCCTTATCAGAAACCTGGTAACAGTTCTTTTTTTCTAACTTCCGTGGGTCAATATCAGCAATCTTTAATCCTTTTGTTACATGTGTTTTATCCTTAATAATCCCTCGTATTAATCCTGAAATTGGACAAACTACTTCTTGATCAGCAATTGTTGCTAATCTATCTCCTTTTTCTACGCAATCTCCGATCATCTTGAGGTTATTAATAATTCCGCTATCGGGGCTATATATTACTCGTTCCCGTGAAACACCGCCGATGTCACCAGGGACTCCTGTATTATTAAGAGCTTTACCGTGAAATATTAAGCTTCCTAAATGATGACCCCGTTTAGTTTCAACAACAATATCAACATCCACTGAAGCAT
>CALFRW010000178.1 GCA_937919135.1 uncultured Haloplasmataceae bacterium | reverse complement strand
TAATAACCTCGAAGCAATTAAAATAAATGCGCAAGAAAAAATTAAATCAATTAAAGATGTAAATATTAAAATGATAGTTTATTTTAAATCTACTTTTTGTCAAGATTGTCAACAAATAGAAGCTGATATTTTAGCGTTAGAAGCCCAAGGCATAAAAGTGGTTTGGATTAATACCGCAGATGGTAATAATGATAATAGAGATAGTCAATTTCTCTTAAACTACGGTGAAGCCTATGGCGTTAAAGAGCCAACCGTACCGCTTGTATTTGCGGGTGATAAGTATTATCATACAGGAGCAGTGATTACTAAAAATATTGCTGAGATAAGCTTAAATAGTGCTAATTCTTTAATCGATGTTGAGTTTAAGGAAGTAGATATTAGTAAATTTCATGGATTAATGGGTTTTGTTTTTGTCATCATCGGTGGCCTTATTGATGGATTTAACCCCTGTGCCATGGCAATATTGATTTTATTTATTGGGATGCTGATTGGTACTAAAGCCAAAAAATCAATATTAATCAATATTTCAATCGCATATATATTAGGTTTGTTTGTTACTTATTTTGCCTTGGGTTTGTTTTTAATGGAGTTTATTGGTTATATTGAACCATATATTAGTAATTTAGCGACTTATATTAATGTTTTTATCATTGCCTTCTCATTATTTTTCTTTGTTTTTAATTTATATGATTATTATGTTACGAAAAGAAAAGATTATAAAAAAGTAAAAAATCAATTACCAAAACGGATTCAAAAGTTTAATAAAAAAATCATTAACTTTTTTTCACATAAGATTAATGATAAGAATATTTTTGTCGTTTACTTATTTAGTTTTTTACTTGCGGTAATCATTACTTTTACAGAGTTTTTGTGTACCGGACAAGTATATTTACCTATTATCTTAATGATTAAAGAATCGAGTGTAGTTGAAGGGACAATAAAATTATTAGTCTATAATATAATGTTTGTTTTACCATTAATAGTTCTTGCCATAATCACTATTAAAGCGAGATCAGCAATGGAAACTTCAAATATAATTAGAGAGAAACTACATATTATTAAGTTAATAACGAGCTTTTTATTCCTAGGAATTGCATTATATTATATTTTGGTAGTGATAGGAGTGGTGTAATTTGAGTAGAGTAAAAGTAATAAATAATAATGAGATAATTTTTGCGGGAAATATTCTTGAAATTCCGATAAAGCAAGCTAGTATTGTTAAAATGAGTATTGAAGTCTTTGATGATGATGATCCATGTATTATTCATAAATCGTATATCGTAAAGTGCCTAGTCGATGAATTAGTCAAGTTTAAACAAAATGATAAAATTTATTTGTATGAGTATCAAGATAAACTTAGCTTTCTCGACATCCCATTAACTAGTGTAATCTATTATGAGGATTAAAGATGAGTATTTATTTTGATTATGCTTCAACAACAAAGACCCGTAAGGAAGTTTATGAAGCAATGCTTCCCTATTTAGAAAGCGAGTTTGGAAATCCATCATCATTATACGATATCGGAATTAGTAATAAAAAGCTTATAAATCAATGTCGTAAAAAGATTGCTAACTTAATATATGCTAAGGCAAATGAAATCTATTTTTGTTCTGGTGGTAGTGAAGCTAATAACTGGGCATTAAAAGGAATAGCTTTTAAAAATAAAATTGGCAAAGAAATTATTACAACTAAAATCGAGCATCATTCGATTTTACATAGTTGTCAGTTTTTAGAGAACTTAGGTTATACGGTTCATTATTTAGCTGTTGATAACGAAGGTTTTGTTAATTTAAAAGCACTAGAGCGATTGATTAACACTAATACGATTTTAGTTTCAATAATGATGGCTAATAATGAGATAGGCACAATTCAGAATATAAAAGACATCGGTTTGTTATGTAAAAAACATAATGTTATTTTTCATACCGATGCTATTCAAGGAATTTCACATATTCCTATTAATGTTGAAGCGATGAATATTGATTTAATGTCGATATCAGGACATAAATTCTATGCCCCCAAAGGTATTGGTTGTCTATATATTAGAAATGGAGTTGAAATTGAAAATCTAATTCATGGTGGAGCTCAAGAAAAGAACAAAAGAGCAGGTACCGAAAATATCGCCTATATCGTAGGTATGACAAAGGGTTTAGAGATTGTAACTCATGAAATGGCTACTTGCATTATTCAAGAAAGAGAACTAGCACAATACTTATACGATAAATTAAAAGCGAAAGTAAGTAATTGGCGTTTAAATGGACCAGCTATTGGAAAAAATCGCTTACCAGGAAATCTAAATCTATCATTTAAAGATTGCGATGGCGCTTTATTAAATTATAATTTAAATAAGGTCGGGATTTGTGTTTCAACCGGAAGTGCATGTAATTCAAACATGATCGAAGCAAGTCATGTTCTTCAGGCAATAAAGGTACCAGATGCCTATATAAATGGGACAATCCGGATTACTTTAGGGAGAGAAACAACAAAAGCAGATATCGATAAACTAGTTGCAGCAATTACATCTTTAATATAAATAAAAAAATCTCATGTTAATCGGTGATTAAAATGAGATTTTTCATTCTTGACAATTTCGACATCTTCTGCGACGTTGACAAGGGCCATTTAATCGGGTTTCGCTTCGATGGATTTGCCCACATTGTGGACATTTTTGGGAATATTCAGACAGAATATAATTTCCGCCAGTAATTTTTAGTGATTTTCCTTCAACTAAAGCTGAAGCGGTTTTACGGTGAGCTGACTCAATAATGAGTTGAAATGTTTGTCGTGAAACTTCCATTATTTTAGCGCATTCCATTTGATTTAAATTTTCAATATCCTTTAATCGCAATGCTTCCAGTTCATCATGTAATAAAGTTATATATTCATTGGAATTGTCAACTTTTCCTGCTGGATGAAATAATTTATATCTTGGGATATACCCAATTTTTCTTGGTTTAATTGGACGTGGCATTTTCTACCTCCTAGTATATCCATTATATCATATTAATATTATTCTCGCAAAAATTCTTTAATACATAATTTATTTCTCCTTCTATGCCACTAATTACTTTTATCTTTAATGAGTGCAAGTTTTGGAGCGCAAATTCTCCAATTCCGCCAACAATAACAATTTCAACATTGTAAGCTGCTAATAATGACGCGATTTCTCCACCTTTAATGTCAGCGTTCATAATTGTTTTAGTGGAAACAATCTTATTATTAGATATATTATATATTTTAACACCTTCACTACGACCATAATTTCTTGATATATGGTTACCTTGAAAGACAAGTGCAATTATCATAATCTCCCTCCTTGTTATTAGCATATGCTAATTATAAACCTATCTTATGCGATTGTCAACAAAAGAATATGGATAAAATTAGCTTTCATTTTCATTTTAATATATCAAATTATTAAAATATCTGTTATAATAAAGGAAATTATACATTTTTGCTATCTAACTTTTTAGGAAGGTGGATTAAATGAAGAATCATGGCAAAATCGCACTTATAGTTGGAGCATCATCTGGTGTCGGAAAAGCATGTGCTGATTATCTTATTAAAAAGAGATATATAGTTTATGGTACATCAAGGAAAGCTGAATTTGGGCAAGTTATTGATGAAATTAACATGCTTCCTTTAAATGTTACAGAAGAAAGTTCCATTAAAGCTGCAGTTGATTATATTTATGAAAAGCAAGGTGCGATTAATGTAATGATTAATTGTCCTGGCTATGGTTTAGCTGGTAGTGTGGAAGATATATCAATCGCTGAAGCTAAAGAAATCTTTGATACTAATTTCTTTGGTATTATGGCTTGTAATCAAGCAATACTTCCGATTATGCGGAAGCAAAGATCAGGATTAATAATAAATATTAGCTCGGTAGCAGGTTTTATTTCAATTCCTTATCAATCGATGTATAGTGCGAGTAAATATGCGCTAGAAGCAATGACAGAAGCATTAAGGATTGAAGTAAAACAGTTTAATATCAGGGTATCACTGATTGCACCAGGTGATATGAAAACTAATTTTGAAAGAAGATATGCCGCAAAAGCAAATAATTCTGTTTATCAGAAGGCTTGTGAAAGAGCAGTAAATGCGATGATTAAATCAGAAGCGAGCGGACCTAGCCCTAATTGTGTTGTTAAAGATTTAAAGCGGATTTTGCGGAAGCGGAATCCAGCGATCAGAAAAGTAGTGGGGTGGCAATACAAGTTAATTAGTTTTCTAAAACGTTTATTGCCTACTAAAGTTATTGCTTATGTAGTCTCAAAAATATATTAAATTGAAGAGGAGTTAGTAGACTATGGATATTTTTCAAAAATGTTTTGAATATACTCAAGCTAAAGAAGCAATCGAAGCTGGGATTTATCCCTATTTTCATGTTTTAAATTCTGGTCAAGATACAGAAGTTTTAATTAATGGTAAAAGAACTATTATGATTGGTTCTAATAATTATCTTGGATTAACTAGTGATGAAAGAGTTAAAGAAGCAGCTATTAAAGCTTTAGAAAAGTATGGAAGTGGATGTTCGGGTTCACGTTTTTTAAATGGAACATTAGACTTACATATTGAATTAGAAACAGAAATCGGAAAATTTTTAGGAAAAGATGATGTTATTGCTTTTAGTACTGGTTTTCAGGCTAATTTAGGAATTCTTTCTGCAATCGCAGGGCGAAATGATTATATTATCAGTGATCGGGGTAATCATGCTAGTATTGTTGATGGATGTAGATTAAGTTTTGCCCGTATGATTAAATATAATCATAATGATATGGAAGACCTTGAACGAGCTTTAAAGGCAGTACCAGAAAAGGCTGGAAAGATAATTGTTTCTGATGGAGTATTTAGCATGGAAGGAGATATTTGTAATCTTCCAGAAATGGTTAAACTAGCAGAGAAATATGGTGCCCGGATCATGGTTGATGATGCACACGGTATCGGTGTTGTAGGTAAGCATGGTCGAGGTACTGCTGAGTACTATGGTTTAGAAGATAAGGTTGACCTGATCGTAGGGACATTTAGTAAATCACTTGCTAGTTTAGGTGGTTTTGTTGCTGGTAGTAGTGATGTAATGCATTATGTTAGACATGTCTCACGTCCATTTATTTTCAGTGCTTCAATTTCACCATCTAATGCAGCAGCAGCTTTAGAAGCATTACGGATTTTAGAAAATGAACCAGAAAGAGTAAAAAGACTTTGGGATATGGGTGATTATATGCGTAAAGGATTTAACGAATTAGGTATCGACATTGGTAAGTCCGAAACACCGATTATTCCGGTAATGACATATGAAGACATCCAAACATTTTATATTGCTAAACAATTATTAGAAGAAGGTGTCTATGTTAATCCAGTAATCTCACCGGCGGTAAATCCTGGTGAAGCATTACTTAGAACTAGTTATACAGCTACACATACAACAGAACAATTAGATTATGCATTAGATAAGTTTAAGAAAGTGTTTAAAAAATAAAGAGGAATAGGCAATGCCTATTCCTTTTAACTAGCTTCAATTTCTTGGATGAATTTTGTAAGTTCTTTTTCAAGGATTTTATCGCTATTATCAATAATCTTCTTACTGTAAAGTTGTGTTGCCTCTTCGCCAACAATGTTTAAAGTCATAACCGCAATGCTTCTAAGTGTTGTTTCAAGCGTTGAGGTATAAATAAACTTTCTTATCCAGTAACCTGGATTAGCAAAATTAAGCGCCATATACCCATAACTTAATATTTTATTAAGCTGATATTTTTTGGAAAATTGAAAGAGTTTATGACTTTCAATTGTCTTTTTTGTTTCTAAAATTCTAATAATTTGCGCGATGCGAACATTTTTTATCATACTAATGATTTTCATATCTAATATTGGTTTAAGGCGATTAAGTACTCGTTCATTCATCAGAATAGCATCAAGAATATTAATTTCTAAATGGGGATATTTACTGTTAGGATAATAGTATGTGGCAATTTCCTTGATTAGCTCAAGCGTAACTGTTTGCATATTATTAAAATTATTCGTTATTCCTATTTTAGGAGATTTAATAATTTGTTTTTGTTTTTGACTAATGATTTTCCTAAGCGTTTCATTTTGCACGTTATTAGCAGTTATACATTGATGAAGAAAGCGTTTATTTGATAAGTATAATGACAAAATAAAGCAGAGGATGATAAAAATTATCCCGAGGATAAAACCAAATATAATGCTCGTAATGTCCATAACCATACCTTCTTCTTCCACATTTTTGTTTTTATTATATCATGAATATCACTAACAACAAAATGAAAAAAGTAACATTTTGTCAGGATTCTATTGATTTAATCACTTTTGATAAGTAAAATAATAAGTAGCATTAAATTGTTTCAGGAGGAGATAAGATGTTCAAAAATACTAAAATAAAAAGAATGTTTGCTGATGATGATCCCAAACTAGTAATTTATCTTGATGCTAAAAAAATTAATCTTTCTGAAATATTTAAAGATGACGAAGATATAATCGAAAAAAGCATTAAACAAGAGAAAAATACGATAGCTGAAGCAGCAATTATGCACTGTACTGATATTAATCGGGTAAATAAACAAAATCAAACTTATCTAATGCTTGCGATCTTGCATGATAATTTAGCGATTTTTCATAAGTTACTTGAAGCAGGGATTAACGTAGATATTGTTGATAATAATCGCGAGTCTGCTTTATTTTATGCTTTAAGAAATGCAAATCAAGAATATTTTGAAGCTTTAATTGAAAATGATATTGATATAAAAGGGTATAACTTAAAAGGAGAAAATGCTTTAATCTGTGCTTATGTTAATAATCGCAAAGATATTTGTTTATACTTTTTAGATAATAATATATATGTTAATCATTTGGATAAAGATGGAGATACCATTTTACATTATGCTTTAAAAAAAGAAGATACAGATTTTGCGGTTTTATTAATCGATTATAATGCTGATGTCTTTATTAAGAATTATCGTCAAATAATGCCTTTAGATATTGCCAGAGAAATGAATGTTGAAACCGTAATAATTAATAAAATAATGGAAAAAATAGCAAAAGAGTTCGAAAATGAAAATAATGAATATTTATTAGAACTATTAGATGAGTATGATGATGTGACAGATTATCATAATTTTAATTTGCCTTTTCTAATAGCTGTTTTATCAGTTAAATATAATAATAAGACAATCTTTGACCGGATACTTAGAAAACAAGAATTATTAAATAATGTTGATTATCGCGGTAAATCCTTATTAATGTATTGTGTGGAACTAGGAATGTTTGTTAATGCTCGAAAAATATTGTATTTAGATAGTGATTTAAACCTAAAAGATAAGGAGCATAAAACAATCCTTTATACAATTGTCGAACAATTAAATACTACTGAAGTTGAAGTGCCACAAGAAGAATACGAGCTTTTATTTAAAGAACTATTAGAGCGTAAAGTAGATATTAATTGTCAAGATCGTGAGGGTAATACGGTTTTAATTGAAGCAATTATAAATAAGCAAACGGAAATCGCTGATAAATTGATAAATTATCCCTATGTTGACCTTAATATAACTAATAATGAAGGAAAATCAGCTTTAATGGTTGCTTATGAGATGAATGATTTTACCAGTTTAAATAAAATGATTCATTCTAACAAAGCAGAAATAAATGCCATGGATATTAATCAAAACACCTTAATGCTTCAAAGTTTAAAAGATGATAATTTTGAGTTATTTAGTCTTTTACTTAGTCATGGTGCTGATTTAAATCTTCAATATCAAGATGGGATGACGCTTTTAATGATTGCTTTAAATTTAGCTAAGAAACGTTTTATCGCAAAGATATTTGAATACCCTGATTTTAATGTTGATATTCAAGATAATAATGGTTTAACAGCTTTAATGCATGCGATTAATAATAACGATATTAAGGTCGTAGCAGCGTTAATTAAATGTGGGGCAGATGTTAATATTGAAGATAATAAAGGCGATAGTGCCATCTTTTATGCGCTAGAAATCGAGAATTTTGAAATTGCTAAATTAATTCGTGATTATTCAGGAAATTAGGTGTAATTTATGATAAGAACCGATATAATGATTATTGGTGGTGGAGCATCAGGGATATTTGCAGCGCTTATAGCGCATGATTTAGGTGCAAATGTCTGTCTAATTGAAGGACAAAATCGGTTGGCTAAAAAACTACTGGCAACAGGAAATGGTAGATGTAATATTTCGAATCAAAAAATAAAAATGCCTTTTGTTAATTATCATAGTAATAATAAAAGCTTTTATCAAAAGGTATTAAATAAATTTACTGTAAAAGATACAGTTGCCCAATTTAATTATTATGGTTTACCAATTACTTCATTAGCTGATGGCAGAATGTACCCTGAGTCACTTCAAGCATCTAGTGTTATTGATTTATTATTGTTAAATCTAGAGGAGCGTAAAATACCTATCTATTTAGAAAGTAAAGTAACGAAAATAAATAAGCTTAACGATGAGTTTATCGTTGAAGTAAATGATGACAACAATAATTTATTTTCAGCTCGTAAATTACTAATCGCTTGTGGTGGAATGGCAAGCCCTCATACGGGGTCGGATGGCAGTATCTATGATATTCTTAGAAGTTTAGGCCATAAAATTAATCAACCATTACCTACGATAGTACAATTAAAATTAACATATAATTATTTAAAATCAATTTCTGGTGTTAGGTTTGATGCTCTTGCTAAAGTATGTGTTGATGGAATTATCAAAAGACAAGATTATGATGAAGTTTTATTTACCGATTATGGTATATCAGGGAAAGCAATCTTACAATTAAGTCACGAGGCATCAATTGCACTGCACAAGAAACAAGATGTGAAAATAAGGATTGACTTATTTCCACATCTGTCAGAGGAAGAACTGAAAAATATTCTTGATACTCGTTATGAGCTTTTTAGTCACCGTAGTATTTATCAAGTATTAATTGGTTTTATTCATAAAAAACTAATTCCAGTAATTTTAAAAGATAGTGAAATAATTGATATTCATAAAACCTGTTATAGCTTAACGTATCAAGAAAAGTTAAGGCTTAAACAAAATTTAAAAAATTGGACTTTTACCTGTATTGATACAAATGGTTTTAAAAATGCCCAAGGTACTATTGGTGGTGTTGATACAGGTAATATTAATAGTGAAACGCTAGAATCTAAAATCGTAAAAGATTTATATTTTGCTGGTGAAGTAATCGATGTAGTTGGTGATTGCGGTGGCTTTAATTTACAATGGGCCTGGAGTAGTGGTTATATAGCGGGTAGTAATTTAGTTAAGTAATTTAATTTTACGTTCATAAAATAAATTAGTATCGAAATAGCCTTTTTCTTTGTATATATAAGCTAGATTAGTATAAATGCCTAATAATAAATCATTATCATTTGTCATTTTTTCTAGTTTTTCATATAGTTTTTGTGCAGTATCATAATCTTCTAAACCAAAGTTTATGTCAGCACAATCATATAAAGTGTAGAAATAATTTTCGGTATTTGTTTGCTTAGTTTGATTAAATAATTTTTGACTTTCAGTATTATAAAATAGTCCTCTAATTAAGTAGACTTTTTTATTACTTGATAAGTGTTGTAAATAATAAAAACGACCCACAATCGCTAAGATGTTAGCTTTCTCTAAAATATCAATGTTTTGGTATTCGCATGTAGCTAAACCATATTTAATAATATTTTCATAGTCACTAATTTCATAATAAGTTTTAAAGAGATAACCATTAACTTGATGTATCACAAATTCATCTTTTAGCATACTTAAGCTAATTTTAAAGTATTTAATCGCATCATGATACCTTTTTAGTGAAAATAGAGTTTTACCGTGTTGGATTATTAGTTTTGGATAGACTTCTGCTTCAGTAGAAGTAAGTGAAATTAATTTGTTTTCTAGTTTGTAACACTTTTTGTATTTCTTTTTTTCATAATAAGTTTTAATTTTTTGATAAGTCATTATTTTTCTCCCTTTTTTATGCTTATTTCATATTATTAGGAAGAAGATAAGTATTTTAGCGGTTTATGGAAACAAGGATATTATTATAAAATATTAAATTTATTTTTTTAGAGATTTTGACTGTTTTAGCTTAAAAATGAATAAAAAAACTGTCTTTTGGACAGTTTTGTATAAATTTATCCGACTTAAAAAAAAGAGCGTTTTGAACTTTTTGAGGTGAGAACAAAACGCTTTACGAAGAATCACACTCCATTATTCTTCATTATCATAATGGTAATAATTGGTTTAATTTATGCATAACAAATGTATTTAATCAAAAAATATTAGCGGTGATTAAGTTGATTGAAAAAGTTTTAAGTACAATTCCAGTAATGATATATGTTTTATTCTTTGGGATTATTTTATTTTCTTTTGTTAAATTATTAATAAAACGAATGTTTAATTTTTTATTATTTATTTTATTAATTATATTGATCATTATTGGTGTAATCACAATTTTAAAATTAAATTAAAAAAAGCCATGAGGCTTATTAATGGTGCCAGCGGCGGGACTCGAACTTTGAATTATTTTCGAGGTATTTGGATATAATGTAGCAAGTAATTTCAAACTTATAAAACTCACACAAAATCAAGTAATTACTAGTATGGTTAGCGTAACAATCACAGGTTATATCAAACACTAAGATTTTACAACAAAAAATCCCGTAAAAGAGATATTAAGAATGATGTACAGGATTTTTATATTTTCTTACAGATTTAGTAAATTTTATATTACGTAATCAGCATTTTTCGCTGACAAACTTAAAATGAGGGACAATCAATATTAACGAGAATGATTTAAAGTGTATCCTGATGTTGTGACAATTGAACTGTTTAGAGAAATATCGGTGGTATTGACGACAGCACCTCTCCATCTGATTTACGCTTCGAATACTTCTCTTTGAAATAAAGATATTTAACTATGGTAGATAATTGCACTAACTTTGCAAAGGACATCAGTGCTTTAGTAAGGGAAACCTATGGAGGCAGTATTAAGGTATTTTCAATAAGCATTTCACACTCTGTAAGGGCCGCAGAAATAAGTGCAGAAGGAAAACATCCTACTAAGTGAACGAGCTTTTGCATTTAAGTTGAAATTGGAAGCTATTAAGGGACAAAGTGCAAGGACGGATTTAACTTCTTTCCAATTTGGTTAAAATCAATCTACAGAAATAATCACATATAAAAAGTATCCTCTGATATAACTTGGAGAATACTTTTTAATATTATCGATATTTCTTTAGAATACTTATTCTTTTTATTATAACTAAGGAATAAATTTGTCCCAAAATATAGACATTTGTCCCAGCGCGTGATATAATTAATTGATTTCAGGAGGTGCGTAATTATGAAGAAACAAAACGTTATAAACTTGATTAAATATCATGTTGAGAGAAATGAAAATGCATTCAGAAATGAAGCTATAAGTATAGCAAGGTATTTTGATAGCCTTGGTGATGATCAATTGGCTGAATATATTATGAGTATGATTTCGGAGTTAAACTTGTATACCCCACAAAGTAGTGATTTCGAGAGTGAATTTTTAAAGCAATTGGATATTAGAAATACAGAACCATTAAATTTACCTTTAGAAATATCTGATGATATTAAGGGGGTTATTAACGCTGTAAATCACAATATAGGAATTAACAAATTTCTCTTTGAGGGCTTTCCCGGGAGCGGAAAAACAGAAGCTGCTAAGCATGTGGCTCGTTTGCTTGATAGAACATTATTCTATGTTGATTTTGAAAACTTAATTGATAGCAAGTTAGGTCAAACTAATAAAAATATTACAGGAGTCTTTAATGAAATAAATTTGATTCCACATTCAAATAAGGTTGTCATTTTATTTGACGAAATAGATGTTATTGCGTTGGATAGAATTAATTCTAATGATGTGCGCGAAATGGGTAGGGCAACATCAACGATTCTAAGAGAACTTGATAGGTTGACTGATTTAAACAAAGAAATTGTTATTATTGCGACTACAAATTTATATACGTATTTTGATAAAGCGTTGTCCAGACGCTTTGATGCAATCATTAATTTCAATCGTTATAGCAAGGAAGACTTGATTGAAGTTGGTGAATACTATTTTTCATCTTTTATTAAGAATTTCAGAGGAATATCAAAAGATACAAGGCTGTTTAAAAAAATATTAAAGACAGCAGATAATCTACCATATCCAGGCGAACTGAAAAATATTATAAAAACATCTTTAGCTTTCAGTGATGCACATTTTGAACACGACTATCTAAGAAGACTTTATAATAATTTAGTTGGAAATCTTGAACAAACCGAGATTAATCAACTTTATGCAAATGGGTTTACCGTGCGTGAGATAGAAAAACTAAAGGGAGAATCCAAGAGTACTGTCGCAAGGAAATTGAGTAAGGAGGAAGACCAAGATGAATAATGTGCTAGAATTAAAAGGTAAACGCTTTGTCCAAGCTTCAAAAAGCGGAGGTGGCGGCAGAGCTGCCATGAATAGCAAAAAGATAGTTTCAAGTGAACAATTGCAAAGACTACAGTTTCAACTAAGACAAATTAAAAATTTCTGGGAAAAAGAAAAAAAACTTTTTGAAGGCATTTTAATTAGTGTTTGCTACAATAAAATAGCTGCTAAAACCAATAGGATATCTGGATTGTTCAAAGGAGATAAATCTAATTTTGCAATTGTCGGCGCTAAATTTAATGATAAAAAGAGCAAGCATATAATTACCTATTTCATAGATATTACTGATCTAGATAAAAGTATTGACTTACTATCTAAAGCAAGTGTTATTCTAAAAGATAGATTCCATGATGAAATAAATAAAGATATTTTTGATGATAATAAGGTAATGAATAGAATTCCGTTTGATAAATATTCCATGAGTAAATCTGTTTTCAAACAAGTGATAGCTGATGTTTCCTATATTGATAGTTTCGAGGTTGAGAGCGCAACCTTCCCCCTCAAACAAAGTATAATTACTTTGTATAACACAAAAACAGATACAAAAACGTTATTTACGAATTTAGGAATTGATATTTTGACAAGCAGAATACTAGATAATCAAACAGTTTTTTTAGACCAAAACCAGTTGGAACTCTTATTTGAAAAAGCTCCTTACCTTGTTTCAATGTCAACTGTGGATTTATCGGAATTATCGCCTATAGATTTTATTGATAAACATGAGGATGGTTTGTTTACCATTCCCTCTCCAAGTATTGAACCAACTATTGGAGTCATAGATACCTTGTTTGATAAGAATGTATATTTTAGTGAGTGGGTAGAATATCATGATATGGTAGATGATAATCTTCCTAAGAGTACAAATGATTATCGGCATGGCACTGCTGTGTCTTCTCTAATTGTGGATGGTGTTAGATTGAACCCATGGTTAAATGATGGGTGTGGCAGATTTAGAGTCCGTCACTTTGGTGTTGCCACTGGCTCGAGTTTTTCCTCTTTTACGATTATAAAACAAATAAAAGAAATCATTGCTAAAAATAAGGACATAAAGGTTTGGAACATTTCACTTGGAAGCAATCAAGAAATAAACGATAATTTTATTTCAGCAGAAGCTGCTGTGTTAGACCAGATTCAATATGAAAATGATGTTATTTTTGTTATTGCAGGAACGAATAAGCCTAGTGACAATATTGTGAAAATTGGTTCACCAGCTGATTCCATAAATAGTATGGTGGTGAATTCTGTGACTAAAAGAGGATTATCAACAAAATATTCAAGAAAAGGACTTGCGTTATCGTTTTTTGCAAAACCCGATGTTAGTTATTATGGTGGAAGTGAAGAACAATATATTCAAGTTTGTGAACCATTGGGTGCAGCAAATGTTGCAGGGACTTCATTCGCTGCACCTTGGATTGCTCGTAAATTATCATATTTAATCGATATTCTTGGATTGAGTAGAGAAGTTGCTAAAGCACTGATTATTGATGCCGCAAGAGGTTGGAATGAAAAACCGACACCAGAAGAGGTTGCTCTTTACGGGCATGGTGTCGTACCTATTAAAATAGACGAGATTATTCAGACCAAAGACGATGAAATTAAATTTTTAGTGTCCGATGTAAGCGAAAAATGGAACACATACTCCTATCATTTCCCAGTTCCACTTAAAAATGATAAGTATCCCTATATTGCAAGAGCTACTATGTGTTACTTCCCAATGTGTGATAGAACACAAGGCGTGGATTACACCAATACTGAGCTTAATCTTCATTTTGGTAGAATAAAAAACGATGGTAAAATGAATGAAATCAATGATGATAAACAAAATCAAGATGAATTATTAAACACTGAGAAGCACTATCTTTTAGAGGGTGAAGCCAGAGATAGATTCAGAAAATGGGACAATGTGAAATATATCGCTGAGATACCTAAAGATAGAATGCGTTCTAAAGTATCATACAATAATAAAAACTGGGGTATGGAAATTAAAACGAACAATCGATTAGATTCAATAGATGGAATAGGAATACGTTTTGGCGTTGTAATTACTTTAAAAGAGATTAATGGTGTTAACAGAATTGATGAGTTTATAAAAAGTTGTAATTTAAATGGATGGCTGGTTAATCAAATAGATGTTGAGCAAAGAATTGATATTTATGAAAAGATTAATGAAGATATTCAGTTTAACTGAAAATAACTAACCATACTAACTATGAATGTAAGCGTATAATAATC